>NZ_JAMXLV010000019.1 GCF_024054535.1 Thermococcus alcaliphilus
TGTTGCTCTGATTTTCTTTTCTGGTGGGATTTTGTTTCGGCGAAAAGGTTTTAAGGCTGAAACCATCCAGTGGATAATGGTTTCAGCTTGCATATTCCCCTCTTTCTTTTTCTGAGGGAGTGTCTGAGATTTAAACCTGACGCCCCACTGCTTATCCTGACAGTATCGTGGTTTTAGTGGAAATCTTTTTAATTTGTTATTATGACAATTTTTACGGTGATGTAAATGGAACCTTTGGAATATCTTCAAAATAGACTTGAGCCAGAACAGTTTGAGAAAATTAAGGTAATTGACAATCCCGAACTCCATGAATTTTTGGCAAAGTACATTGATCTTTTGAATCCTGCAAAAGTTTTTGTTTGCACAGACTCGAAGGAAGACGAGGACTATGTAAGGAGAAAGGCAATTGAATACGGGGAGGAGAAGCCCCTCGCAATGGAAGGGCATACCGTCCACTACGATGGCTATTACGATCAAGCTAGAGATAAAGCGAGGACTAAAATCTTGGTTCCTAAGGGGGTGGAGATTCCGTTCATAAATACTATGGACAGGGAAGAAGGGCTTAAGGAGATTCATGAAATCATGAGAGATATTGCAAAAGGTAAGGAGCTGTTTGTATGTTTCTTTGTGCTCGGCCCTAAGAACTCAATCTTCACGATTCCCGCTGTTCAGCTCACCGATTCTGCATATGTTGCTCACAGTGAGTTTATCCTTTACAGAAAAGGTTACGAGGAGTTTAAACGCCTTGGAAGAGATGCAAAGTTTTTGAAGTTTGTCCATTCTGCGGGGGAACTTGACGAAAGAAAGACCAGCAAGAACATAGATAAGAGAAGGATTTACATTGACCTTGAAGGAGAGACCGTTTATTCAGCAAACACACAGTACGGTGGCAATACAATAGGGCTCAAAAAGCTCGCCTTTAGGCTTACGATTAGGAGAGCCGTTCAAGAAGGTTGGTTGAGCGAGCACATGTTTCTTATGCGCGTGAACGGGCCTAATGGGAGAAAAACCTATTTCACAGGAGCTTATCCATCTATGTGCGGCAAAACCTCAACAGCAATGCTTCCATGGGAGAACATAGTGGGCGACGACCTCACGTTCATAGTTGACATGAAAGGTGAAGCCAGAGGGGCTAACGTCGAGAAGGGTGTTTTTGGAATAATCCAGGGAGTCAACCAGGAGGATGACCCAATAATATGGCAGGTTCTTCACTCACCAAACGAGATAATCTTCTCGAACGTTCTCGTTAAAGATGGAAAGCCCTACTGGAACGACATGGGCATTCCGATTCCAGACGAGGGAGAAAATCACAGCGGGAAGTGGTGGAAAGGAAAGAAAGATGCCGAGGGTAACGAGATACCACCGAGCCACAAAAATGCTCGCTTCACAGTCAGCCTTCAGGCATTTCCAAACGTTGATTTAGAAGCCCTTGAAGCTCCTTGTGGCGTTAGAATCGGTGGCATGATATTTGGTGGCAGAGATGCAGATACCTGGCCCCCGGTGAGGGAAGCATTTGACTGGGCGCATGGAGTCATTACTATGGGAGCGGCGTTGGAAAGTGAAACAACCGCAGCCACCCTTGGAAAGGAAGGAGTGAGGGCATTCAATCCAATGGCTATTTTGGATTTCCTGAGCGTTCATATTGGGGACTATCTTAGGAACTATCTTGAATTCGAGAAAAAGCTAAGGATAAAGCCGAAAATATTTGCCGTTAACTACTTCCTTAGGGATAAAGACGGCAGATGGCTGAATCATAAGCTCGACAAGGCAGTGTGGCTCAAATGGATGGAGCTTAGGGTTCATGGGGATGTTAATGCAATAGAAACTCCCGTTGGATACATTCCAAAATACGAAGACCTGAAGAGACTCTTTAAGGAAGTCCTCAACAAGGATTACAGCAGAGAAGACTATGAAAAGCAGTTTACCATCAGAGTTCCCGAGTTCATTGCCAAGATAGAAAGGATTGAAAAGATTTACAAGGATGTTGGCAACATCCCAGAAGAGCTCTTTAAGATTTTAGAGGAAGAAAGACAAAGACTCCTAAAGGCGAAGGAGAAGTATGGAGACTATATATCCCCATTCCAGCTAGAAAAGAGCTAACATATAAGAAAATTCGTCTCTTACTTCTTTTTTCTTCGGTTAGGGTCACCAAAACCTTTTTATATGACTTTTCGGAGAGTTACTCGGTAAGGTAAAAGACAGTGGCAAGGAGGGAGCAGAAATGAGGGGGGAGGAATATGAAAAGCCTCCAAGTAGTTCTTGGAAGGGAGCTTTCAGAGAAATTCAGAGAAGCATTGATAGCAGTTCCAGCGCTAATAGTTTGTCTTCTTATGGACTTCTTTGCCGGAGCGTTCTTGGGTAGATTTTTTGAAAAGATTATGCTGAGTTACCCGGTCATATTCGTGATTCTCCCGGGACTTATGGGGTTGAGAGGCAACATTTTTGGCGCAATGGCTTCTCGCTTTACTACAATGCTCCATCTAGGTGAGATGGAGCCAAAGCTGAGAGATAAAAATGTTGTGAAAAACATCTTCTTGAGCATTCTCCTATCTCTCCTCCCTGTTATTGTACTGTGGGCTATAGGAGTTCTTAAAGTGGGAAACGCCATATCCGGAATGATTGTGCTTTTAATAGTTCTAACTTCGACTATTTTCGTAAGCTTGATAATGGGTTATGCAACGGCACTTGCCACCGTATTGCCCTTCAAGAAGGGCATTGATCCAGACACCGTGGCGGCACCTTTGGTAACTTCCGCTGGAGATCTCGTCACAATGCCTTTTTTGGTGTTATTTATTCTCCTTTATGAAGATATTCCCCATGTCTTCGATAGCTTAGTAGTTTTGGCGTTTTTGCTTTTGTTAGCTATGTTCATCAAAACAAAATTTGAAAATGAAGAGAAGCGCATGATTAGAGAAATTCTAGGAATTATTGGGGCTTTAGCATTGCTTTCAAGCATTTCGGGAGGACTGCTTGAATCTTACAGCGAAATTATTTATGCTTCTGTTGTGTTCAGCGTCATGTACCCTGCAATACTTGGCACTGCTGGAAACTACGGATCAATTATTGGAGCAAAAACCTCAACGAAGCTTCATCTTGGGGAAATTGAGGGCTTTCTCAACCGGGATTCTATACTAGATATTTTTGTGTACTTTGTGACGAGTTTTTTCATAGCAGTTCTAATGAACTTAGTGGCAATAGGTGTGGTAAAACTAAGCTTGGGAAAGAGCATTGGACTTGTTCTCCCGTTTATTTTTCTTTATCCCCTCTTGGTCTTGTTTAACATGTTCATTGGATACTTCCTCGCAATAATCTTTGATAGACTTGGCTTAGACCCCGATAATGCCACTGTTCCAACGATAACAACTTTAGCAGATATATTTTCCACCCTCTTCACTGTGGGGGTTGCTCATCTGATTGTTTAGTCTAAGAAAACCTTAAAAGAAAATGAGATATGAGATAAAAACGGGGAGGACAAAGGGATGGAAGAGTTTGAGGAGTTTGAGTATCAGCCTAAGAGCGTTAAAGAAATTTTCATTGAGATGAAAAACATCGTCGAGCTCATGGTTGATCTTGCTTACACAGCAATCCTCTTCGGGGATAAAGAGATAGCCGAGGAAGTGCTCGATCTTGAGGAGAGGATGGATCTCCTTAATTACCACCTTATGACACACGCTGTTTTGGCAGCAAGAAATCCAAAGGAGGCGGAGCAGATAACTTCTGTTCTGCAGATGGCAAACTCAATAGAGGACATCTCAAACGCCGCTGGAGACCTTGCAAAGATGGTTCTTGAAGGAGTTGAACTTCATCCAGTTATTACAGAGGCAATTATGGAAAGCGAGGAAGTAATAGCAAAGGTTCCAGTCTCTGCAGATTCTGTCATCGTAGGAAAAACACTTGGGGAGCTTGACCTTGCCACAAACACCGGGGTTTGGATAATAGCGGTGAAAAGGGGTAAAAGGTGGATTTTTGCCCCGGATAAGGACTTCAAGATAAAGCCGGGAGATATTTTGATAGGAAGGGGAACTCACACGTCTGTTGAACACCTTAAAGAAATTGCGAGAGGAATTATCAGGGTGGTTGGTGATGAAAGAGCTTGAAGAGATAAAAGATTGTCTCATAGAAATGAAAAACCTTTCTTCTCTTATGGTTGACCTTGCCTTCTCCTCAGTCATGTACGATAGTGAGGACATAGCCGATGAGGTTTATATTCTGGAAGAAAAAATGGATGAGCTCACATTAAAAGTCAAAAAACTTGCTTTGAGGGCTGCCAAGTATGAAGAAAATCCCGAAAAGCTCCTAAGTATAATTGAGATGGCTACAATAAACGAGCAGATAAGCGATTCCGCCTATGAGATAGCAGACCTTGTTCTCAGGGATGTTGAGCCTCACCCTATAATAAGGAAAATAATGCACGATGTTGATGAAGAAATAGGACGCATAAAGGTTAACAAGGGGTCAATACTAATAGGACAACCCCTCAAACAGCTTAAGCTTCCAACTAAAGTGGGTGTAAGGTTAATAGCAATAAAGAGGGGAGGAAGATATATTTACAACCCCTCCAAGGACGAGAAAATTGAAGAGGGGGACATATTGATAGCCGTAGGCTCTGGAATTGATCGCCTGAGAGAACTCTCCAACGAAAAAGGAGAGGAAGGAGAATTCATAGAAGAGGAGGAATGATTATAAACCCTTTAGGTTACTTGTTTTTGAAAAGAAAATGGAGGATTTGGAATGAAAGTGGAAGGATTTGTCGCAAGTTTAAAAAACGCTGAAACAATTGAAGAGCTCTTTGATATCCTTGAGAAGAAAGGTGCACCGATTATAGAGTTTGATGGGCAGAAAACTCTCGTAGTTGTTGAGGGGGACTTTGAGGGAAAACCATTTTGGACGGAGATAAACGGCAAAAAAGCTAACTTTGCCCTTGGAGATGCAATGTTGAACTCTGCAAGCTTTCCCTTTAAATGTAAAAAGCCCTATACAGGAGGAAACGCTATCTTTGTGAACTTCGAAAATATAGAAAGCGAGGAATTTCTGGTTGCATACAGGTCAGAGGATACTTTAAGGGCATTTCATGTGAAGGGCACAGAAGTTGAGAAAATAGATGAGACGAAATACGAGGAACTTATTCCTAAGATGCCCGAGTTCAAAGTTAAGGGCTTCTCTGAAGAGCAGATGGACATGATGGGCGCCTTCTTTGGCTAAGCCCATGGCACTTTTGTTTTTATTTTCCATATTCCGAGGAGTTTTCTTGATCCCCATGTTGCCTGTATTTCAAACGCCGCTATCATATCTTCATAGATGTCTATTAAGTTGAAGGAGTTTCCAAAGGGATTTCTGTGGAGCTCCCAGCTTATTGACCCTGCGTTTATTATTGGTGTTTCTTCGACTTTTATTCCCAATGTGTTGCCACCGTGACCGGTCAGAACTAAGTTTGCTTTTTCATCTGTTAATATCTTCAAAACATTGCCCCCATCTTCTAAAAATCCTATCTCTCTGCTTTTAGGTATTGGAATTATGTTGTGGTGCATTATTACAGCTCTGAACTTTTCTTCATGTTCCTGTAGATGTTTTCTCAAAATCTTCTGGCCTATTCTCCCAACCACTCCTATAGGAGTCTCATATTGGGCTGAAATTATTGGAATGAATGCAAAATTCTCCATTTCCAGAATTTTTGGCTCTCCAAAATACTCTTTGAAGAGGTCGTAGCCGAGATAGGTAATGTCGTTGTGCCCGGGCACTATAATCTTCTCTGGCTTAATCTTTTCCCAGAATTCGTAAGCTTTTGCATAATATCTCTCGGTTCCGACATCTACCATGTCTCCGCAGTGTATGACTAAATCTGGTTTGTACTTCTCGTTGATAGCCTTAATTGCGTTTTTCAAAACTCTCTCTCTGAAATAAACCCTATCTGAAACATTGCTCTCGCTCATCTGGACGATTCTTAACAATCTTCTCTTTTTTGGAACAAAAATCCTTTGCTTTTTGATTTTAAACTCTCTTCTTGTGATATCTCCCGTTACCCGCTTTATACTTACCGAGATTTTTCCATCATCTTTGATTTTGATTATGTTGTAGCTGTTTACGTCACCTTTTCTGGTCTTTCTGCATGAGGTGCAGCCGGCATTTGCCACAACAAGCCCCTCAACTTTGTAGATATTGGGCACGTGCTTGTGCCCGCAGATATAAAGGTTAACATCGTGCTTTAAAAGTAAGTCCAACACATCGCCGGCATTGAATAAAACATTCCTTTCCCTCCCCGTGTCCGGTAAGGGAACTAAATGGTGGTGGGAAGCAACGATCTTGAATTTTTTGTGAGAATACTCCTCAAGCTTTTCTTTGAGCCAGTGGAATTTGTAGCCCCCTATTCTTCCATCACTTAAGTCAGGGATCGTAGAATCTACCCATATTATGACGAGGTCGTCTTTTTCGTAAACCCCATTTAACGGGCCTATGTACTTCTCAAAGAGTTCATAACCGACGTTTCTTGCATCATGATTTCCGGGAACGACGATTAAAGGCTTCTGAATCTTTTTTAGTTCATAACTTGCTCTCTCGTATTCTTCCCTCAATCCCTCGTTTGTCACATCTCCCGTGTGAATAACTATATCATAGTCTAGTGTATTGACTTCGTTGGCTATTAAATCGTAGGCATAGCCCTTGTAGGCTTCTCCGCTGGTTATGTGGGTGTCACTTATGTGGGCTATTTTCATATCCCTCACTCCGCTGCTATTGAAGTTTCGAGCTTTCTCCTACTTGCTTCGAGCAAATCACTCAGTGTAAAAATCCCGACGACTTTTCCTTCTTCCCTCACCAATATGTGCTTTATTCTCTTTGCAGCCATAATCTTCAGCACTTCCTTTAGCGGTGTATTCGTGTCTACGGTAATGAGGTCTTTTGTCATTATCTCCTTTACGGGGGTCGTGTAGGGCAAGCCTGGAACGATTACCCTTCTAATAATATCGCTTTTTGTAAAGAAACCCACAACATTGTCTTTTTCATCAATAACTACCAGAGAACCAATGTCAAAATCCACCATCACTTTGCATGCCTCTTGAACAGTGTCTTCTGGTCTTACCCCTATAAGCTTCTTTGTCATATATACTTTGATAGGAGCGTTTTCATCCATTGGGATCACCATAAAAGCTCTCAAAAATTAATTGGTCTCAAAAAGATAAAAGAGTTTTGTCCTTAAATTGAAAGCTCAATACCCCTCTCCTTAAGCCGCTTTGGTATTTCCTCCATGAGATTATTCATTATGGAATTTATAGACTGCTCAAGTTCGATGTTCTCTATAATCGGAATCCCGTATTCTTTCGCTTTTTCGATTAGATACTCTTGGATGTGCATTATGTTATCGATATTCTTCACGTAGTATTCCGCTGGTCTGAGGCTGTAACGGGCTCTTTCGTAAAATCTCGCTTCAAGTGCTTCGCTGTTTTTTACAGTTATCAGATACATAAAACTCCTGTCGTTTAGGCTCACATATCCTGGAACTAAGTGAATTCCCTCTATTATCGTGTTGAAACCCTCCTTGTATGAACGTTCCACAACTGCGTTAATTCCTACGGTTACATATCGTACTTGACTTTCAAACCCGTATATTAGAGGATCTACATCTTTTGGCAAGTTTCTGAGCTCTCTCCATGCTAAAAATGAGGAAGTGTGGATCGCTGGTAGGAGCTCTTTGCTTATTATTTTCCTCATTACCTCTCTAACGGTGTCAGTTCCTATTACAGTCCTTATCCCAAGTCTAAAAGCTAACTCCGTGGCCAGCGTGGACTTTCCAACTCCAGTTGCTCCTCCAAGGAGGATTATCATTGGATATTTCAGCCTTCTAAGCTCATGCCAGAAAAGATACTTCCTAGCGGCATCTTTCAGCCCATGATCCAAGAGCTTCTTATAGGCCATCTTCCGGATTTCATCCTTGGTGATTACCTTTACCTTTTTTCTCTCAAGTTCCTTTACTATCTCTGCTGCTATTGAATAGGCTATCCCAACGTCAACGCCGGTAGAAGTTATTGATCTAGTTAAGATTCCTCGTGAAAAGGGTATTTTGGTTTTCTTCTCGGGATCAACAACGATTATCATTTGCCCTCACCTTTGAGCTCCCTTCCGATTTTCAAAACAGCTTCCTTCAAGTCCTTTCCGTCTATATTCACCGGTTCATTGTCTAGGTATATTATTTCCTTTCCATGCTTGAGGGCTTCCCTTGTAACCACGTCTACGGCAGCTGCTTTCAGTTCCACTATAACCGTATCGTAGTTATCAAAGCGTTTCAAGTCCTCTCTGAGTTTTTCTCTGTTTGCTAAGTTTGGGCTTTTTCCAACTATCTCGACCTCATAATGATCTTCTAAGTACTTCGCGGCTTTTTTAAGTCCTTCTGGAGGTGCAGTCATAACAAGGAGGGCTTTTTTGCCCCTTACATCCCCCAAAGGTCTTGACCTAAAGGCCGTTACATGAACTTCAGCTTTTGGGTTTATTTCCCTCAAAACTCTTTGGAGCTCTTCAAGCTTCTCTTTGCTTACCATATCGGCAAGTGTGACCACGATTAAGTCCGCAAGTCCCACTCTGAAGGGTCCGAAATAGCTCCTTATGAACTCAATTCTCTGAGTTGCACCGACGACGGTTATGTATTTATCTGCCTTAACCGCGGGGAAAGTTGCGCCGCTTCCTTCAAGTATCACTATATCTCCTTCAAGCTTCTCCGCGAGTTTTATCCCTTTGTCAACGATATCGAAAAAGCTAAAGCCTGCCATTCCGCCTCCGCATCTTCTGCATCCGATGGTTAAAACTCTAGCCGTTAAAGCGTCTTCAAAATGATCGGATGCGGCATGCTTCCCTGACTCCGCAATTTCTACTAGAAACTCGGGAGTTATCTCTATCTTATCTCCCTCAATTATCTCCGGCTCTTCTGGTCCTCCCCTGCCCATTGTTACTATTATGGGCTTTGTAATTTGTTTTAGAGTCCTTGCAACAAAACCACTTACCGCTGTTTTTCCAACTCTTTTGCCGGTCCCTAGTATTGTAATACTAGGTTTGCTTATTTTTATCATCTTCTTGGGAGAGAACTCAAAATCAGCACCCTTGTATTTTACACCGTTCTTTAAGAGCACTGCCGCTATTCTAAATCTGTCCTCATAGTTTAGCACGGGCTCATCACTCAGGTCAACGACTTCCTCAATTTTGTTCTCCCTAATGGCTTTCTCGATTTCAAGAAGGTAGTCTTTACCGTAGTACAGCTTAACCCCTATTTTTTCCTCCAAGGATTTCATATCGCCTATCTTTTCCGTGCCTCCCAAAAACACTGCACAGCATACATCTCCGAGCTGTTTTATAGCCCACGCAGTTACATCTGGATAGTGCTCCCCATCAATAAGCACCATTCTCATTCTCCCACCTTTAGAAGTTTAGTTAGTTTAGGTATAAAATCCTTCTGGAGTTAAGCGAGCTAGTTTAACTTCAACACATTTATTTACTCAAAATGTTTAAATACCCAAAGTTGAGTATTCTTTTGGTGGTGTTATGAAGCGGGCATCGTTGATTCTCATAGGAATTTTCCTTCTTGCGGTAATTGCCAGCGGCTGCATTGGGGGGAATGAAGTTAAGGACACTGGAACGAAGGAAAGTATTGCCCCTTCATCAGAACAAACGGAACTTAAAAAATCAACTTTGAAGATTTTCCATGCTGGCTCTCTGAGCGAGCCCTTAAAAGACGTCAGCGAAGCTTTCAGGGAATACGCTAAGACCCTTGGTTATGATGTGGAAATTCAAGCAGAGGCTAGCGGAAGTGTTATGGCCGTTAGAAAAGTCACAGATTTGGGGAAAAAAGCCGATATCATTGCCCTTGCAGATTACACCCTAATCCCTCAGTTGCTGGTGCCCAACTATACGGACTTTTACGTCCTTTTTGCGACCAATGAGATAGTCATAGCCTTTACCGATAGGAGCAAGTACGCCGATGAAATCAACTCTAACAATTGGTACGAGATTCTGGCAAGAGAAGACGTTTCCTTTGGATTCAGTGACCCCAATCAAGACCCTTGTGGTTATAGAAGTGTTATGGTAATGAAGCTTGCCGATATCTATTATGGGAAGCCGATTTTTGAAACTTTAGTAGAGAGAAACACCAACATCTATGCCGAAGGAAACCACATAGTTGCCCCAAAGGAGATTCAAATCAAGACTGACAAGGTTATTATAAGACCAAAGGAAACGGATTTAACTGGCTTAGTGGAGAGCGGTAGTTTGGATTATTATTTCATTTACAAAAGTGTCGCAATGCAGCACGGCTTAAAGTTCGTTGAGTTGCCCAAAGAGATCAACCTGAAGGACTTTACTCTAGCAGACTATTATGGGCAGGTTTCAATAACTCTAGGCTCAACAGGAAAAACGATCAAAGCAAAACCAATTGTTTATGGGGTGACAGTCCTAAAAGATGCTCCCAATAAGGAGCTCGCTCTAGAGTACCTGAAGTTCTTGCTGAGCGAAAGGGGCAAGGAAATTTTTGAGAAGAACTATCAGGATTTCATATGGCCACCTGTTGGATTTGGAAACATCCCGGAGGAGATCAAAGATGAGGTGAAGGTAGAAGGCTAAACTTTTTATCTTTTTCTTTAGAGGTGAGGATATGAGGGATTACGTAACATGGTTCTTCGCTCTGCTTGGCACGTTCCTTGTTCTGTACATTCTCCTTCCGTTAGCCGTTATCATAGGAAAGCAGCTTTTGGACTGGGAGATGATTATAAATGTTCTCCACGATGATCTTGTCTTAGAGGCTCTTAGGAATTCCCTCCTAACGTCCACGGCTGCAATGGTTATTTCTCTCTTTTTTGGAGTTCCCCTTGGCTATATACTCGCAAGGAAAGATTTTGTGGGGAAGAGTTTTGTTCAGGCCGTTGTTGACGTCCCAATAGTTATCCCACACTCTGTTGTTGGCATAATGCTTCTTGTGACATTTTCAAACAAAATTTTGGACAGCTATCTCGGAATAATAATGGCAATGCTTTTTGTCTCTGCACCTTTCACAATCAATGCTGCCAGAGACGGGTTTTTGGCGGTAGATGAGAAGCTTGAGCATGTGGCAAGAACCTTAGGGGCGGGTAGGCTTAAGGCATTCTTGACGATTTCGCTTCCCATTGCGATGCCCTCTATCTTGAGCGGTGCCATAATGACGTGGGCAAGGGCGATAAGCGAAGTGGGTGCGATTCTAATCGTTGCATATTACCCAAAAACTGCGCAGGTTCTGGTCATGGAGTACTTTAACAACTATGGTTTGAGGGCTTCAAGGCCAATTTCCGTTATCCTTGTACTGCTGAGCTTGAGCATCTTTGTTGTTCTAAGGTGGATTGTAGGGAGGTCGAGAAATGCTTAGGGTCGAAAACGTCAGCAAAGAGTGGAGGGAGTTCAATCTTAAAGATATCAGCTTTGAGGTTAGAGCGAAGGAATACTTCATAATTTTGGGCCCCAGTGGTGCTGGAAAGACCCTTCTCCTCGAGCTCATCGCTGGCATCTTTACACCAGATTCTGGAAAAATCTTTATGGATGGGAAGGAGATAACTTTTCTTCCACCGGAGAAGAGGAACTTAGCCTATATTCCCCAAAACTACGCCCTCTTTCCTCATATGAAAGTTTACGACAACATAGCCTACGGATTGAAGCTCAGAAAAATTCCAAAAAATGAAATCAATAGGAGGGTTAAGGAGATTGCAGAGATTCTTGAAATCTCACATCTTTTGCACAGAAAACCAAAAACGCTGAGCGGCGGTGAAGCTCAAAGGGTTGCCATTGCGAGGGCTTTAGTACTGGAGCCAAGGCTTATACTTCTTGATGAGCCTTTTGCGAATCTGGACGTTCAAACTAGGGCTAAGCTTATTCAAGAGATGAAACGCTGGAGAAGGGAGCTTAGCTTCACGGCTTTACACGTAACGCATTCTTTTGAAGAGGCTGTCAGTTTAGGGGATAGAGTTGGTGTAATGCTGAACGGAAAATTGATTCAAACCGGAGAAGTTAGGGAAGTCTTTTCCAAGCCTAAAAATGAAGAAGTCGCGAGGTTTCTTGGGTTTGAAAACATAATAGAGGGGATTGCGGAAGGGAGGATATTAAGGGCAAACGGAATTTCAATAGAGCTACCGGGAGAGTTTAAAGGGAAGCTGAGAGTTGGAATAAGGCCGGAAGACATCGTTATATCCAATGAGCCCATAAAAACCTCTGCAAGAAACGAGTTCAAAGCTAAGGTGTTAGCGGTTGAAGATCTGGGCTCGCTGGTGAGGGTAACCCTTGATATTGGTGGAATTGAGCTTAGAGCTTTTATAACCCGCTCTTCTCTTGTAGAGATGGGGATTAAAGAGGGAAAAGAGGTTTACCTAAGCTTTAAAGCAACGGCGATCCATGTCTTTTAATGTGTACAAGTATACCTGGGTGCATTCATTTGTCTTTTGGAGTCCTCTCCTTTACATATAGCAAGCCTTTTATATTCATGAAATTCCTTTCATAATCGGTGGGAGCATGAGGAGGCTGAGATTAGCTGAGGCAAGTGCAATACTTATAGGTACTCAAATTGGTGCGGGTGTTTTGGGCTTACCGTATGCACTGAGGGAAGCAGGAGTTCTTGGGATTTTTATTGTAATTTTAGCTGGATTGATGACACTCCTTACTGCCCTGTTCGTCCTTGAAGTCTCATCCAAAAATCCCGGAAAAAGCCTTTCAAAACTCACTGAGGAGCATTTGGGAAATATAGGTGGAGTTTCAATGTTTCTCAGCATCTCTGCTTTGGCTTATGGGGCTCTCATAGCATACATTGCAGGGAGTGCTGATATTTTATCTTCCTTAACCGGGGTTAAGCCTGAGTTCGCTGCTTTAGCCTTCTGGAGTTTAATGAGCCTGATAGTCTTTATGGATCTTAAAGTCTCTGGGGAGGCGGAATTGGCTCTTACGGGGCTTCTTCTTTTAGTCCTTGCAGTCTCGATAGGTCTTGTTTTGGGAAGGATTGACGTAAATAATTTGTCCACTTTCAACACCTCTGCAGCTTTAAACGGATTGGGAGTTGTGATTTTTGCTTATGTCAGCCACATGGTAATCCCTGAGCTCCTCAAAGGACTCGAAGACATAAAAACAACCACAAAAGCGGTCTTTATAGGCTACCTTGTTCCAATGGTGTTTTATGCTTTCTTTGTCCTTTCATTTGTGGGAGCCTTTGGTTCAGATACGCCTGAGCTCGCAACAAGCGCACTTGAAAGGTTATACGGAAATCTGGGAAGGATTCTAGGTCTTGTTCTGCCCCTTGCAGCAATATGTACAAGTTACATAGGTATAGCCCTCTCGGAAATGGATAACATAAAAGATGTTTTAGGAATAGGTAGGCTTTATGCATGGCTGCTAACAGTGCTTCCGCCTTTGCTAATATACTTTGCCGGTCTCAAGAGCTTTGTGAATGCTCTATGGCTGGCTGGGACTTTTGGCGGAATACTCTATGCAGGCATACTACCAACGGCGATGTATCTAAAGGCAAAGAGAAAGCAAGAGAGCTTTCATCTTGATCTACCACATTCGATCGCTTACTTCTCTGGACTGGTTTTCCTTGTACTTTTCCTCTATTCAGTTGTCTCCTTGGGATAAATTTTGTATTTTACCACGTACCTCCCTTTTTCAAAGTCCTCTTCCTTTTCAACAATCTCAACTGGTTCCACTTTTAGTCCGAATTCAATAGCTTCCCATGTAATGTCCTCAAAATAGTCAAATAATCCGCAGGTCTTGCAGAAGGAGCCTTTAAATTCGATTATTGCCTCATCCTCTTTTACTTCTATTATCTCAGCCTGAGCCTCGCTTCCATGAAGTCTGTTAAACTCTTCAACGGCCTTCTTAAGCTTCTCCATGCTTTTCCCTACCGAAATTTAGTTTTGGGTCTTTAAATGATTTTGTTCGAAAATCGTATCAAAATTTTTAAAGTCCGACTATGTAGGATGATTGAGAGCTATGATAAGGTTTGCAAACAGGGAATACAGCGATGAGGAAATCTATGCCATACTCGATAAGCCCATTGCAGAGTGGTTTAGGCGTAAGTTCGGTACTTTTACTCCTCCCCAGAGATATGCCGTTGTAGAAATCCACAAGGGAGAAAACGTCCTAATATCCTCTCCAACGGGTAGTGGAAAGACATTATCGGCTTTTTTAGCTGCTATAAACGAGCTTGTTCTTCTTGGGAAGGAGGGTAAGCTGGAAGACCAGATTTACGTTCTCTACGTTTCTCCGCTGAGGGCTTTGAACAACGATATAAGAAGGAACCTTGAGGAGCCGTTAAGTGAGATAAGGGAAGTTTACAAAGAGCTCGGGTATGAATTGCCGGAGATAAGGGTGGCTGTTAGAACTAGCGATACCTCAAGCTATGAAAAGCAGAAGATGGTAAAAAAGCCACCCCATATTTTGATAACCACTCCTGAAAGCCTGGCAATAGCCCTAAATGCCCCTAAATTTAGTCAAAGACTGAAAACAGTTAAATACGTGATCATTGATGAAGTCCATGCTTTGGCTGAAAACAAAAGGGGCACTCATTTGACCTTAAGCCTTGAGAGATTTCAAAATCTTGCTGGAGACTTCGTAAGAATTGGCCTAAGTGCGACGATACATCCCTTGGAGGAGGTTGCCAAGTTTGTCTTTGGCTACAACGATGATGGAAGTCCAAGGCCTGGCCTTATAGTGGATGTTAGCTTTGCAAAGCAAACTGAAATTAAGGTTGAGAGCGTTGTTGAGGATCTCATCTATGCCCCAGCAAGTGAACTCAGCGAAGCATTGTATAAACGGTTGGATGAACTTATAGAGCAGCATCGGACGACTTTAATATTTACAAACACACGAAGCGGTGCCGAAAGAGTAGCTTATCATCTCAAGAAGAAGTTTCCAAAATACGCTGAGCTAATTGAAGCACATCACTCAAGCCTTTCTAGGGATGTTAGGCTTGAAGTTGAGGAGAAACTGAAGAGAGGTGAGCTCAAGGCGGTAGTTTCAAGCACCTCTCTGGAGCTTGGCATTGATATCGGAAGCATTGATCTTGTTGTTTTAATAGGCTCCCCCAAGAGCGTCAACAGAGCACTTCAAAGAATTGGAAGGGCTGGGCATAGGTTGCATGAGGTCAGCAAAGGCGTAATCCTTGTTTTGGATAGGGATGATTTAGTGGAGTGTACGGTTTTAGCCCATAACGCGAGAAATAGAAGGCTGGATAGAATTAAAATCCCTCAGAATCCGCTGGATGTTCTTGTGCAGCACCTCCTTGGCATGGCTCTTGAAAGAGTATGGGATATAAACGAAGCGTACTCCCTTGTGAAGAGAGCTTATCCTTATCATGATCTGAGTTTTGAGGACTTCATGAGCGTTTTACGCTATCTCGCTGGAGAATACGCAGGTTTAGAGGAGAAGAAGGTTTATGCAAAAATCTGGCTCGATGAGGAGGAAGGCAAGTTCGGTAAGAGAGGGAAAATGACAAGGGCAATCTACTACATGAATACCGGCACTATCCCTGATGAGGCAAAAATTGAAGTTTACACTCTCGATAAGCGCTTCATAGGAACGGTTGAGGAAGAATTTGCCGAGAGGTTAATGCCTGGGGATATCTTCGTTTTAGCCGGCAGGACGTATGAGTTTAAAAAATCTAGGGGCAACAGAATATATGTTGTGCCAAAGGAAGGGGCGAAGCCCACAATCCCGGCGTGGTTTTCTGAGATGCTGCCGCTGAGCTTTGATTTGGCTATAGACGTTCAGCGGTTTAGAAAAGAAGTTAAGGGTCTCTTGAACAACAGAAGGGCTAAAAGTTTCCTCATGAAAAAGTATCAAATCGATGAAAAAGCTGCAAAGGCAATTTTAGGATATTTCAGGGAGCAGGAGAAGTATTCCACAATTCCAGATGACGAAATTCTTTTAGTTGAGGAGGTCTTTGACGAGAGAAGGGCTAAGTATTTCTTCCATACCCTAATAGGGCGCAGAGCAAACGAAGCCCTCAGCAGGGCTTTTGCATACCTTATCAGCAAGAAGAAGAGAACAAACGTGGGAATAGCAATAAGCGATAACGGCTTTATGCTTATCCTCCCTAAGGAGAAGCCCCTAAGCGAAGAGGAAATTAAGGAGCTGTTTCAGGTTGATGACTTAAGAGAGACTTTAAAGAGAGCATTAGACAACACGGAGCTCTTAAAAAGACGCTTTAGGCATGTGGCAAACAGAGGGTTGCTCATCCTCAGGAGGTACATGGGGAGAAAGAAGAGCTTAAGCAGGCAACAGCTGAATGCACAAACCCTTTTGAGGCTCTTGAAGAAGAACTATCCTGATTTTCCACTTTTAAAGGAGGTTTACAGGGAAATAATGGAGGACAAGATGGACATAGAAAACGCGGAGCTCTTTTTGAGCTGGGTGAAAGAGGGGAAGATAAAGGTCGTTATAGAGCACAACGAGCTTCCGAGTCCATTTGCCTTCAACCTTGAGGTAATCGGAGCGAGCGACGTTGTCCTCATGGAGGATAGAAGGGAGCTAATTAAGCAGCTGCACAGCAAGATTATGAAGCTGATAGAGGAAAAGGCCTAAACTTCTGGGTAAAGAACTGCAAAAGGAAAGGGAAGAATCTAGAAAAAGATACGAAGAAATTAAAAGCGCCTTAGGTTCTAAACCCTAATCTCCAAGGTCTTAACCACGAAAGCGAGCAGATCTGTCAGTTCTTTAATCCTCGTCTCTGGTGAAGCCCCCATGTGTCCGCTCTTTGTTTCTACCCTCAGATAAACGGGAGCTCCAAGGTCTTTGAGCTTCTTTGCGAACTTAAGTGCATGTGCGGGGTGAACTCTGTCATCGTACAAGCCGGTATAGATTAATGTCGGGGGATACTTTTGGGGCTTTACGTTGTGATATGGGGAATACTTAAGGAGAAACTCCCTGTCCTTTGGGTCATCCGGGTTGCCGTATTCGGGAATCCATACGCTTCCGATGTAAAGTTTATGGAACCTCAGCATGTCTATAACCGGATACCCTATTAAAGCGGCATCCATGACGTCCGGTCTCTGGATTAAAACAGCTGAAACCAAAAGACCGCCGTTGCTTCTTCCCCAGGCGGCAACCTTGTAGCCATCTTTTTTGAGCTTCTCGAGAACTGCAATAAAGTCGTCAAAGACGTTCTGTTTGTTCTCCCTCATTCCAGCTCTGTGCCACTCTTCACCGTATTCGCTTCCTCCCCTGAGGTTTGCCATTACAAAGGTTCCACCGCGCTTTATGAACGGTATTGCATGTGGGAAGAACCTGGGCTTTAGGGCAATGTTAAAGCCGCCGTAGCCAAAGACCCATGCCTTCTTTTCGTCTTTTTCTCCTTTTACAGTGAAGTAATGTACCCTAGTTCCATCCTTTGACGTTGCAAAGTCTTCGCCAACCTTAAAGCTACCTTCAACTTTCACTTCATCAATCAGCTCAAGCCTTTCTTTGAAGAGATAGAGGCGATATGGGATTGTAAAGCTCTCATACCTCAGTATTGCCTTTTCTCCGTCGGTGTCTAGGGGTTGAACCTGTCCGGGCATGTCAAATTTAATCTCCTCAAGAAGTTCCCCATCGAGGGTGAAGACCTTCAGCAGTGATGAAGCATGCACGAGATAGCCGGCAAGGATTTTATCGCCAGCAATTATAGCCCACTCCAGCGGGAACTCGTCTTCTGGGATGACTTCTCTTACGTTTCCATTTTCAATGGCAATGACCTTGCCGAGTCCCTTTCCTTCCCTTGTGTAAATGTAAAGTTTTCCATCCACGTAATCAATTGGATACGCTGGAACTTCGCTTGAATACACCTTTCCCCATTTTTTCGGCTCTTCAAGGGGACCAAAGTAAATCTCGCTCTTGTTCCACCCTAGTGAGAGCGTTATTAACGCATAATTACCGTAGTTGCTCTTGCGGATGCTCATAAAGTATCCTGAGCCTAACCCTTCCCCAAAGACCATCCTTTCTTCTCCGCCCTTTTTGAGAAAGATTCTCTCCGCAGGAGCATCAACTCCGTCTGGTGTTTTTCCCTTCCTATAGAAGCGTGCAAAATAGTAGCCGTCATCAAGGAAAACGATGTTCCAGAGTGATGGTTTTATCTCTTCAATTACCTCGCCTTTCTCTAGGTCAACTATCTTTGTAATGCCCTCATCAGCCCCGCCTATTGAGAAGCTGTACGCTAACCTTTCCCCTTCTCGGTCTACGGTGAAGTTTTGCAGAAGAATTTCATCCTTAAGTTCCTCTTCAAGCTGCTTTGAATCGACTATGACTTCGTTTGTTTCGAGAATCTTTATTGCCTGCCTTCCCTTTTCGTTTATCCTTACAAAAGTCCCTCTCTCTGTTATGTGAGCTTCAACGACGTTGGGGAGGTAATAGTGCTCTCTAACCTCCTCGATGAGTTTATCGGGCAAATCGCCCAGGAACTCTCTAAAGCGGGTATTTTCCTCTTCTATGAATTTTAAAATCCTCTCGTCACTTAGGTTTTCCATCCAGATATAGGGGTCTTCCATGGTCATCACCGTTCAGATATATACCTTAGCGTTATTAAACCTATTGCCCCGCTCAACACTTAAATATCCCTTCGCCCAAATCTCTTGGGTGGTTAGATGATAATTAGGGGAAAGGTCGTGGGGAGTGAAGTCCCTCGCTTCAAGCACAGGTGGTTTGGAGTTCTTGAGGTAGATGCCGGGGAGAGGTACAAGCTGTACATGAGCGGTATCGCTCAATGGTTTGTAACGGGGGATGAAGTTGAGATACACATCAAGAACAAATCCAAAAAAGGTAATGTGCTCGACTTTGACGATTATGAGCTCTACAAGTTTTACGAAGGGGACAAAATAAAGGTCTGGCCGTTGTGGGAAAAGGAGTATGAGGCGAAGCGCTTTTCTCCCCTGACTGGAGAGCTTTTGTACACCTATAGGATAAGGGCAAGGGAAGCAACTTATGAAAGCGACTTTGAGGCAATAGCGGAGCTTGAGCAGTATCACTACGCCTCACAAAAGGAGAGGGTTGCCCTCTGGAGGTGTGAGAACAACCACATCTTCGAGGCAAACACGAAGCAGCCGTGCCCGGTCTGTGGAAGTGAAGACGTTCACATCCTCGAGATTAAGGGTTCCACTCCAGCCTCGAGGTTTCTGCTCCTTGAACTTGAAAACAGGGAGGAATATGAGCCTAGGATTTTGGCTTATGTAAGAGTTGACCCGCCTATTCCGCTAATGCACCGTCGTTTGCCCAATGGAGAAATAGAAAAGAATATAAGAGAGAAGGTTTTTCCAGAGGAGTGGTTTAAGCCCTCCTTCTGGCCGGAGAAAATCATGAAAGAGCTTTATGAAGAGCTCAAGAAAAAGCACACAAAAAAGATTGCACGCCATTTGCTATGGGAGAAGGCTAAATGGCAGGCTTTAAGAGAAAGCAACACGGCTGGAGCTAGAATAGCGAGGGTCGTTGTGCATCCGGACTATAGAAGCGACGGGCTTGGACAGCTCAGCGTTAAAGCTGCCCTTGAGTGGATAAGTGAGAGAAGAGTCCCGGAGATGAGGAAAAGAAAGCACATTGTAGAAACTATAGCCCAGATGGCCCGCTTCAATCCGTTCTTTGAGAAAGTTGGGTTTAAGTTTCTCTGGGAAACCGCAAGCGGAAGACCAGTGCTTTTCTACCCACTAACGGAGGAGGCTAAAGAATACATCGAAAGATTCCTCAGAGAAGACTCATATGCTCCCAAGGATGGTAGGTTATGGAAGCCGAGCTATGGAAAGGTTGAGTCCCTAAAGGGGTCGATAGTCTTTGAGAATGTTAGCAAGGTGTTTGAGAGTGAACTGGATATAAAAGGTCTTCCAGAGGAGATAAGGTTCCTTCTGGAAGCCTTTGGGGTTAGACATAGGGTAATACAGAGGCCTGTTTTGAGGAATTTAAACTTTGAAATTAAGCCTGGCGAAATAGTTGCGGTGGTTGGGGCAAGTGGAGCTGGAAAGACGACCCTCATTAGACTTCTCCTTGGCGCAGCACTTGGCTATTGGGAGGAGAAATACAGACCTACGAGTGGAGAGATTAAGGTGCCGGAGAACGTTAAGGTTTCAGCTCTACTGCCTGGAGAGCAGGAGCCTACTTTTGGTAGTGAAAGCATTTTGGAGCACGTTTACAGAAAAATAGGGGATTTAAATGCTGCCGTTGAAGTTCTAAACCGTTCTGGATTAAGTGATGCCGTTCTTTATAGGGCAAAGTTCAGTGAGCTCTCCACTGGCCAAAAGGAGAGGGCAAAGATAGCATCTTTACTTGCAGAAAAGCCAAATCTTCTGCTTATGGACGAATTTGCGGCACATCTTGACACTCTCACCGCTATGAGGGTCGCCAAAAAGGTAAGTGAAATTCTAAGGGAAGCTGGCATAACAGCTTTGATAATAACCCACAGGCCGGAAGTGGTCAAGGCCTTGGACCCAGATAAGGTTCTCTTTGTAGGCTATGGAACTGCAAAGCTAACTGATCAATTTTGACCACATTTTTCTTTTCCTTTGACCACACCATATTTAATTAGAGGTGGGAAATATGATAGAAGTTGTTGAGAGAGAATACAAGGTAGGAGTAGGAACAAAGCTGAAGATTGGAAACGTAAACGGCACCATAAAGATCGAAGGTTATGAGGGCGAAACTATAAAACTAAAGGCCGAGAAAAAGTGGGGGCTTTTAGGTGCAGAGCCAAAGATAAAGGTCAAAAAAGAGGGAAATACTCTTACGATTAAAGTTGAACAGAAAAAGAACTTTGGCATTAACATTGGAGGAAGTGCTGTTAACTTCGATATCAGAGTGCCAAAAGGCGTTGAAATAGAAAAAGCTGGAAACGTTAATGGCACAATATCCATAAAGAACGTTAAAAAAGTCGGGAAAGTCAGCACTGTGAATGGAAACATTTCCATAAAAAACACTTCTGCTGAAAAAATATCTGCTGTGAATGGTTCAATAACAGCTCTGCTGTCTCGCATAAACAACAATGTCAAGATTTCTACAGTTAACGGAAGAATTGAAGCCTACATTCCAAAAGATGCCGATGCAGTAATCAAAGCTACCACTGTTAACGGAAAAATAGACTCAGAGATCCCAGGGGAGCTTTCGAAGCCCCCGGTTCATGGACCAAAATCTTTCAGTACTGTTCTTGGAAGCGGTAAATACGAGGTTGTGCTATCTACCGTAAACGGCAACATCTCCCTCAGGCTCCTATAGTGCAGAGGATGTCAAAAACAACCGCACCAATCCAGTGAAGAAGGAAGCTCGGCAGAAAGCTTTCGCTCTTTAGATCCATTTTTGCAAAGACTATTCCTGCTATGAAGGAATATGGGATTTCCAATGGCGGTTTGCCTATGTGAACGAGAGTGTATGGGATGTTTTGGGCAATTATGGCAGCTAATTCGTTTTTTCTTGCAAGGGGGAAGAGGATAATCCCCCTGTAAAATGCCTCGTGAGCAAACATGATAACGCCAATCAAAAGCTCCTTAAGGAGGAAATCTTCCCAAGAAGAGTAGGCAAATATCGGGTAATACGCCTTGAAGTTTTCTAGCTGGGAGGCATAAACACTTATAGGAAGAGAGAGGAGAAAGAGGGCAAGAGCCCAGATATAGCCATCTCTTTTCCCTATTTTAAAGCCGAGCTCGTTGGGTTTGAAGCCAAGTAAATAAGCAGCGATGAGAGGTATAACCACATAGAAGAGGACATCGTAGAACGCCCACTCATAGATGTTCCTCCCCAATCGATAGTTAATCAAAATAAGAAAGCCAGCAAAGGCATAAAGGGTGATTATCCTCTTCAAAGCTTTCACCAAATAGAAAAAGATAAAGGAATCACTCTTTATTCTCCTCACTTTCTTTTGGGGCTTCTTCGCTTTCTTCTGGTTTTTCCTCTTTTTCTTCGACCTTTTCTTCTTTTGTTGTCTCTTCCTTTACTGTTTCCGTTGTCTCCTCGGCTTCCTCTTTTGTTTCCTCAGCTTTTTCTTCTGTTTCTGCTTTCATTTCCTCTTTGGCTTCCTCTTCGAGTTCCTCCTCAACCTTGGCCTCTGGTGGCTTCAAAAGCTCTTCGACACTTGGCTTGAACTCAATCTTCTCATACCCAAGGAACTTGAGGTCGCTCTCAAGAAGGATTTCGCCTAAAACGAGAGTCCTTGGGTCTATTGTCTGCTCTCCAAAGTCTATTTTAACGTCGTTTTCGCCAACTTCGATCTGCACTTTCTCAAAGTCTATTCTTGGGATTCTGAGCTCAATTAGGGCTTTCACTTTCTCTATTGGGTCGTCTATTTTTTCAAGTATCTCAACTTCATAAACGACGGTTTTTCCAGCGTATGGATGATTGAAGTCAACTCTAACCCTACCGCTGGATACGCTCATTACTCTGCCCTTGAGCTTCTTTCCGCTCTCCGTCTCGATTTCCACATCAAGTCCCGGGAAGGGATAGATGCCCTGTCTTCTAAACTGGCCGATTGTGAATGTCTTTATGAGCTTTGGGTCTCTCTTTCCAAATGCCTTCTCTGGCGGGAGCTCAATGGTGTACTTCTTTCCAACTTCTAGGCCTTCGAGGGCTTCATCAAGGCCTTTTATAACGTGTCCAGCACCAACTGCTATCGGAACTGGCCCGTAAATTCCCTTCTCGCTGTAGATTCCGGCTTCCTTTGCAACATCCTCATAAGTCGTGTCAAATATCTCTCCTGTTTCTTTTATCTTTCCGGTGTAGTGGAGCCTTATTACGTCTTTCTTTGCAACTTTCATAATCATAACCTCCCTCTTTCCTTTTTTCAAAAACTGGTTTAGATTATGGGAGGGGGTTTTTAAGCTTTGCACTTGCCGGAAGCGATAATCTAATAAAAACTTCGGAGAATTCTCTCTAGGTGATTGGGGTGAAGGTTTATAACACGATGTCCAAGCAAAAGGAGGAATTTAAGCCTTTGAGGGATGGCGAGGTCAGAATGTACGTGTGTGGACCGACTGTTTACGATTACACCCATCTCGGCCATGCAAGGACTTATATTGCCTTTGACGTTATTAGAAGATACCTGGAGCATAAGGGGTACACGGTTTTAATGGTGATGAACTTCACCGACATAGATGACAAGATTATCCGAAGGGCAAATGAAACCGGAGAAGATCCGAAAGAGCTGGCTGAGAAGTTCTTGAAGTATTTTCTTGAGGATATGAAGGCTTTGAAGGTAAAGCCTGCCGACATTTACCCAAGGGTAACGGAGCACATTCAGGATATAATAGAATTCGTGAAGAAGCTTGAGGAAAAAGGCTATGCATACGAAGGAAGCGATGGCGTTTATTTTGAAGTTAGAAAGTACCAAGAATACGGGAAGTTGAGCAAGATAAACCTCGAGGATCTTAGAAAAGGAGCGAGAGTAGAGCCTGGAGAAGGGAAGAGGAATCCAGAGGACTTTGCCCTGTGGAAGAAAGCAAAACCTGGGGAGCCCAAATGGGAAAGTCCCTGGGGTGAGGGAAGGCCTGGGTGGCACATAGAGTGCTCTACCATGAGCACCAAATACCTCGGCGAACAGTTCGACATTCACGGAGGAGGAAACGATTTAATTTTCCCGCACCACGAAAACGAGATAGCTCAAACAGAGGCATGCACCGGCAAAGAATGGGTGCGTTACTGGCTTCACACGGGCTTTGTAATGGTCAAAGGAGAGAAAATGAGCAAAAGCCTTGGAAACTTCGTTACTATCAGGGAGCTCCTTCAAAGATATTCGGCAGAGGTCATTAGGTTCTTTGTCCTTCAAAAGCACTATCGCTCTCCGTTAGATTACACGGAAGAGGGAATTCAGCACGCAAAGAACAACCTTGAGAGGCTTTACAACACCCTTGAGAATATTAGAATAGCCCTTGAAAAGGCAGAAACGCCGTTCAAATGGGACAAAGAAGAGTTTGAGCTTTATGAAGTGGTAAGGGATGCGAGGAAGAAGTTTTATGAAGCGATGGACGATGACTTCAACACGGCTGAGGCTATGAAGCCAATATTTGAGGTGGCAAATGCCGTAAACAGGTATCTGGAGAAGGTTGAGAAGCCAAAGGAAAGCGTTCTTAGAAAAGCCCTCGAGTTCTTCAAGATGGTAAGCGAAGTCTTTGGAATATTCGAGGACTACTTCAAAGAGGCCAAAGAGACAAAGGAAGAAGAACTAATAGAATTATTAATTGAAGTTAGAAGTGCACTTAGAAAACAGAAAAACTTTGAGCTGGCAGACAAAATAAGGAGCGAGCTCAGAGAGCTTGGTATTCAACTCGAAGACACACCCCAAGGAACAATATGGAAAAGAATAAACGTTTGATTATTCCTTTTTCTTCTTAAACTCTGCCAAGAGTTCCTTTGCCGCCTTTACCATTTCTTCTAGGCTTGCTCTGTCGTGTGTTATGCCTATAGTTATCTTTGCGTTTGTCGTTACGTAGGAGAAATACAGCGTGTTGCCCTTGCTCTCGGCAAAAAACTGCTCCACAGTGGTTTCTTCTTCCACTCCTTCATCTCCCTCTTCAGCCGCTATTACTTCGTTTGGTATCTCCTCAAAGAGCATTGGTTTTGGCTTCATTTTTTCACCTCCTAATGGATTTGAGGTTCTTGCAAAATAAATTTATTGGATGAGCTTTGTCCTTACGTATTTTTTTGCTGCCTCAAACTGCTTAACGTCGGAGGTGTAGAGATCAGCTTTTAGTTCTTCCGCGAGGGCTATGTAGAGAGCATCGTAAATGGTAATTTTTTCTTTCAATGCTATCTCCAAAGCACGCTCAAAGTAATTCTTGGCTTCGAAGAGCAACAGGCTTTTGGCGAGATACTTCAGTGCTTCAGTTCTGTCTTTTGCGTCTTCTTCATCTAGCCGTTTTTGGATAACAGCTTTCCAAATAGCGTTTAGTGCCTCAACAAGAGCGTAATCCAGCGTTGCAGTTTTTTCCGTTAGTGGAACACTCTCCCAGTTCTCTTCTTGAAGGAGCACTTTAGCAAGAGCAGATGCATCAATTACTATCACGATCCTCCCTCACAGATTTCGCTGAAAAACCTCTCTCAACGCTCTTTTTCCCCTTGAGAATTTCAAGGGCTTTTTGAAGGTTTTTCTTCCTTTCTTCCTCTTCTATGCGCTTGATTATGAACCTCCTTATTTCTTCACTCCAGTTTATATTTATCCCCTTCATCTTTGCTTTTATCTCATCTGGAACTCTAACTGTAATGACGGCCATGCAATATCACCTGAAATACATTATGCAATACGAAGTATATAAAATTTGTGTTTATCTCGTGAGAGCTTTGCCCTTTTAGAGAGATGAGTTAGAGAATCGTAAACTTTTCTCTTTAACACTAGTGAACGAGGGTGAAAACTCTTAAATATCATTTCGATGAAAATTTTAATGGTGTCATCTATGGACGTTGTGGAGCTCCTTTCCGAACTAGTGAAATTTGACACAACAAACGACCCGGCAAAAGGTATAAAACCCTCAAAGGACTGCCCGAAGTTTATAATGGATACACTGTCTTCTTGGGGCATTGACTCTGAGCTGATAGAAAAAGATGGCTATTATGCAGTCTATGGTGAAATAGGGAGTGGGAAACCAAAGCTCCTCTTCATGGCACACTTTGATGTGGTTCCCGTAAACAGAGAAGAGTGGGAGACTGAACCGTTTGAGCTGACCATTAAAGGTAGCAGAGCATACGGAAGGGGAAGTGCCGATGACAAGGGAAACGTAGCTTCAGTAATGTTAGCATTGAAAGAGCTCTCAAAAATAGAGCTTGAGGGGAAGATTCTGTTCGCATTTACCGGTGATGAAGAAATTGGTGGAAAAATGGCAATGCACATTGCTGAAAAGCTGAAGAGCGAAAATAACCTTCCGGAATACATGATCAACGCAGATGGCATTGGCATGAAACCCATAATACGCAGGAGAAAGGGATTTGGAGTTACTATAAGTGTGCCTTCTGAAAGAATCAAGCTCATAGGGGTCCTAAAAGAGAGGAAGTTTAAGGTGAACACTCCAATTCTTGAAACGAGGCATGCGGCATATTTCCTTCCTGGAGTTGATACTCATCCGATGATAGCACTGTCGCACTTTTTGAGGAATTCAAACGCTTTGGCGGTCTCTCTTGAAGGGAAGTTCCTCAAGGGAAACGTCGTGCCGAGTGAGGTAACGCTCAAGTATCTTGAGCCAGGAGAGGGAGGAGAGGAAGTTGAAGCAGATATGGGCTTAATGAAGCTTTTAAAGGCGATAGTGCCTTTGGTGAGAGCTCCAATAAAGCCTGAAAAGTACAGCGATTATGGAGTATCGATAACGCCCAACATCTATTCCTTTAAGGATGGCAAGCATGTTCTGAGGCTAGACATAAGGGCAATGAGCCATTCCCATAAAGACATCGAGAGTACTATAAAAGAGGTTGTTGCTTTTAACATCCCAGAGGCAGAGGTTATCGTAAACAGCAACGAGAAAGCAGGTTACCTCTTTACCCACCCGGAGGAGGAGATAGTAAGGGCAATGCTTGAAACGCTTGAAAAATTTGGCGAGAAAGCCGAACCCGTAGAAGGGCCTGGAGCAGCGGATTCAAGGTTCTTCACACCTTATGGAGTTAAGGCAATAGACTTTGGACCGAGAGGAGGCAATATTCACGGGCCGAATGAGTACGTTGAGATAAACCCCCTTAAGATTCTTCCGGAGGTGTACAAGGAGGTTGCATTGAAGCTGATTAGGGAGTAGTTTTGGTTCTTTTTTCTGTTTTTCCTGTGGGAAAAGCTTAAATATTCCTTGTTTATTAACGTCAGTAAGGGAAATCATGAAGAAGTTTCCAGCATACCTGGCTTCTTGGGACGACATAGAGAAGTGGGCTAAAGAAGGAGCAATTAAAGTTCTTGAAGAAGGCTGGATGCCGGATGTTATTGTAGGCCTTGCAAGAGGCGGCTGGGTTGCGGCAAGGCTTTACTGCGACTATTTGGGAGTTAAAGACCTTGTGAGCGTTAAAGTGGAGCATTGGGGAGTTACGGCAACTCCAGACGGAAAAGCCAAACTTAAGTACGGCACGCAATACAATTTTGAGGGCAAGAAAGTCCTGATAGTTGATGACATAGCGGACACTGGAGAAAGCTTAACCTTGGCAAAGAACTACGTCGAGAGCAAAAATCCAGCTGAAATAAAAGTTGCAACTCTTTTGACGATAAAAACCTCAAAGTTTAGGCCAGATTACTTTGGAGAGGAGATTGATTGGGCATGGATAGTCTTTCCGTGGAACTTTGTTGAGGATATGATAAACCTCGTAAACAACCTGTTTGAGGAGAAGGATGCCCTTACTTCGGATGAAATAATTGAGCTGTTTAAAGAGCTCCATGGTATGGAGGTTCCGAAGGAGAAGCTTGAGGAGGCTTTGAAGTTTGCCCAGATGAGAAAAATATTTAAATGGGATGGGCAATCTTGGCGCAAAGCTTAAGGTTGTGATATCTTGGATAAGGAGGATATGATAAAATCAATAAGGGAGCACAGCAACTACTCTAGAGAAATTTACGATATGCACGAGGACGTTATAAACGAGGCCCTAGAACATTATGACGAGCTGAAAGAAGAATATTTAAATGACCATTCGCGTGCTAGAATCGTTAGAATCGTGATAAACGAGGATAATAATTTGCCGTTGGCCATAGAGTTCCATCGGAAGGATGATTCCTTTAAAGGCTTCAGCATAGCAATAGGCAAGCCCTATATAAAGAATGGAAAGAGCAACGGGCATCAGGACTGACCTCCTTCCCGCCTTTAGCGAGAGGCTAAGCTTTAATCCCTCGCTAAGGACGGGAAGGTTTACGGGCAACTCATTCCCTACTCCCGCTGCCGGTTTCGGTTCAGCCCGAGGGGACGGTCTCGCCCCCATTACCCCTATCCCCAAAGGGGACTTGGGGTTATCGTTTTGACAACCTTCTTCAGTTTTTGACTACCCGAGAGGACAATTTTTTGAAGGACGCCTTACGGCGTCCACTCCCCTTCAGCTTGAAGGGGACACTTAAACTCCTCGCCTCATCAGGTTCTAAGTTTGACATCTTCAAGCTTCTTATTACTATATAAAGTTTAAAAGAGTTTCGGTTCTTTAAAGGTTACCCTTCAATTACTGCACCCTCCTAAAGGGCAGGTTTTCTGAGAGAAAAATAAAATCCATCTTCAATGACTCTTCCGTCGTATACTTGATAGCTTACTAGATAGTATGTTGGATTTTTGTATTTTCTTGTTCCATATCTATCTGCTCCGGCGATCCATATTATATAGTTGTCTTCCCGATATGGGTTTCTTATTGCCATTATTACGGATGTAAAGGGTGAGCTGTAAGTTTTTTCGGCGAATTCAATCTCTTTTATGTTTTGATCCGTTATTAAGAACGTTCTGACGTTTTCGAATTCGGCATTTTTCTCCAAAATCCATGTTCCGTTTGAGAGCACAAATCTTAAGGGGAAGTCCTCATCCAGTTGATCCACAACTTTATTACTCAAAGGACCACCTATGAGGATCATATCCTTCTCTAAATCTTCCTTAGTTATCTCCACATCGCTCTTTATTTCGACTTTTACCTCTCCCATCCACTGAGAGTAGAACCTCTGGAGATAATCTTTAACTATTTCGGCTGTTTCTCTATCATAATCCACACCATTTTTGTCGGGGTTCTGTGTGCCGTAAACTATGATTATTTCTCCCTCCTTCACTCCATCATCCAGTGCTCTCAATGGAGTTACCGGTACTTTTTCTTCATAAAGGGCTTTTGCTTCACTTTCAGGCACCATATGGGCCAACTCTGTTAACATATTGAAGATGTACTCCTCCAAGGGCCTGTTATTCTCAACGGCAATCTTGGCATATTTTTTGTATAGCTTTACAACATCCTCGATCCAAAATTCTCCCCATGCTTTCTCCATCTGAAGGGAAAGCTCGGCATAGTCTTTGTTTATTCCGCTTAGGGCAAAGTACGCCCAGGCATCTGCAAAGCTTTCGTATATCATGGTTGTATCGCTCCAAAAGTGTATGTCATAGGTTGCCAAGTAAGGCATGTCCTCCTCTATGGTGTCTTCAAGGTATTTGAGAGGCTTTACTTTGTACCCGTAATACTCGTTGAGCTTGGCTGTAGTTAGGTCGTGCCCAAGTTCGTGGTATATGAACTCCAGAATCCACAATTTGTCAAATTCTGAATTGTTCACATAAACACTGTTTAGCGGAAGCCCAAAAATTGTATCCTTTGCCCTAAGAAATCCCCAGTATGTTTTGGGAGGGTTTCTTCTGACCAATGGAAGCATTCCTCCGGAGCCATAAATTACAGTCTCATTCACTTTTTCCCTAAAGCTGTGTCCATGAATGCAGACCAGATATGGAAAATGAAACTCGAAGCGAACGTTGGTCAAGTTCATATATGGTTCCATGAACTCATCTGGTGGGAGTAGAGTTATGGCAGAAGCATAAACTTCTAGGTCTTCATTGTAGTAATTCTCATGGCTCCTAAAGAATTCCATGAAGTTTGTATCTTGGGAAAACTCCCTCAGGGCGTCCACTATTTCGTCAAGCTCTTGATCCTGCCATTCAGTGTAGATCCTCTCCATCTTCGGTGGCTCTGAGAACTGCAGAAGGTACGCGTCAATGATGAATAGCCTATAGTCCCTCTCTGGAATAGTCTTTGCATCCTTGAAATATTCCCTAAGTATCTCTACCGCCCTGTGGTTTCTGTATTTCCAAAACCAGTGTTTTACATCGTTGATGTACCCCTCTCTATTGAGGACGAACTCATCGTGACCAAATGCAAGGTAGTAAACAATCGATAGGAGCTCTTCATTTGGGTTTATCTTTATTAGAACACTATTCCGCTGGAACTGATACGCACTAACGTTTGGAGCCAGGAGAAAGATAAGCAGGAGTGCCAAGAGCCTGCGCTTCATATGCATCACACTAATTTTTCATTCGATATATTTAAACTCTCTGCAAAACTTTAAAATACCATGCTCCAACTTTGTTAGGGTGACCTAAAATGAAGAGAATGGTAATACTGTTTGTACTTATCCTTTTTCTAGCTCCATTAACTACCGCTCAGGAGAAGCCTTTAGTGGTCACGAGCATAGCCCCAATAGCAGAGATACTTAGGGAAGCCTTTGGAGATACCGTTCAGGTGGAATACCTCGTTCCTCTTGGAGTTGATCCTCATCAATACCAGCTTACACCGGATCAGATTGAGGAGATTCAAAGGGCAGATGTTGTAGTTACAATTGGTCACTTGCCAGCTGAAGAAAAAATAGAGGAGCTCAAGCGAGAAGGCATCTTGAAAGGTAAGGTTCTTGGGATAGAGGATTATCAAAGATACGGCTTTCGCTATCTCCCTGAGAGGTGGTACAACAACAAGTACAATCTTCACGGCATTTGGCTTGACCCCTATAATGCCCTTGCCATAGCTGAAGCCGTAAAGGATGCTTTAGCTAACTCCCCTGCATACACTTCCCTGGATTCTCGGTTTTCAGAGTTTGAGGCAAAACTCGAAGGGATTGTCTTAGCATATCAAAAATTGGGCTTGGAAGGGAAGAAGGCATTGATAGAGCTCCCCTCTCAACAGTATACTTTGGAGTGGATGGGAATTATAGCGGTTGACTCTATAAAACCTGAAGAAGAAGTCCCAGCTAAGAGTGTGGATGAGCTCCTTACTGTTGCAAAAACGGTTGATGTAATAGTTTACTCGGAGGAATCTCCAGAACCTTTGAAAAGTGCTGCCCTTGAGCTTTCAAAAAGAACAGGAATCCCAGTGGTCAAAGTTTCTGTTATGTGGAGTGGGAGGGATTATACCGAAGTTTTAGCCCAAAATTCTGCCAATATAGCATCCGCATTTAGAAGCTATGCTCCGGAGCAAGGGCAGACATTCCAGCAAACAAACCTCAACACAACGTATATTCTCCTTGCCCTTGTGGTAGGCATTACCCTTGGGACAGCTCTCGGTGTAATAATAAAAAATTAAGAGAGTTCACTCTCTCTTGTAGGGCTTTCCATCGGCCTTTGGAGGCCTTACTTTTCCTATTATTCCTGCCACAATGATTAATGTCACTAGGTATGGAAGTGTAGCAACAAACTGCCATGGAATGATTCTCTGAACCTCTGGATTCGTTCTTACCCATACTGAGAGGTTGTCGAAGAATCCGAAAATGAATCCTCCAAGGAGAGCCCTTAACGGGTTCCATCCGCTGAACACCATATTTGCCAGGGCGATAAATCCTCTGCCTGCTGAAAGCTGCTTTGTGACCGTTCCAAGCCAGTCTACACTCATGAATGCCCCGCCAAGTCCTGCAAGCGTTGCTCCATACACTGTGGCTAGAAATCTATAGCGCTCAACGTTTATACCTAGTGCATCCGCTGCTTCCGGATTTTCACCTACCGCTCTTATTCTAAGTCCTAGTGGAGTTCTGAAGAGAACCCAGTGGGTTAAGATTGCTATGGCAATTGTCACGAGAACCATTGGACTTAGACTTCCGTAGGGGGTGTTTATTATCGGTGTAACCCTGAAGTTCGTCGGAACTTGATGCTGACCTGCAGTTCCCCAGTATGCTGGAATTCCAAAGGCTACAACACCTAATGCAAGAAGGTTAACTCCGATACCCGGAATCACATGATCTCCCTTTAGATAGACGGTAATAAATCCGTGGAGCATCCCTAGAAGCATCCCTATAAAAGCCCCACCAAGAAGGCCGATCCATGGACTTCCTGTTATTTCTGCGAATATTGCTCCAAAGAAGGCGCTCATGAGGAGTATTCCCTCATATCCTATGTTTACAACACCGGCTCTCTCGCTCACTACAGCCCCCACGCTTGTAAGCACCAGTGGAACCATTGCCGTTAGTGCTCCTATAAGTGTTGAAATGACTGCCTCAATCATTTTCTCACCACCCTCTTTAGAAGGTCTAAAAGTCCTGGAACTGCAACGGCAACAACTATCACACCCTGAACCATTCTCACCATCTCTAACGGGACTCCTGCTTCAATCTGCATAGCTGTGGCTCCAGCTTTAAGCATTCCAAAGAATATACCGCTGAATATTATTCCAAGCGGGTGATTTCTTCCTACTAAGGAAACACCTATTCCATCAAATCCGTAGCCGTAGATGTTCGCCATTCCTTGGCTTATTGCATAGCTTGGAGGTCTTCCCATGACTTCCGTTGCTCCGGCAAGGCCGCTCATAATACCTCCAAGTAGGAAAGACCATATAACTGCTTTCTTTGGGTTTATTCCACCATAACGAGCTGCTCTCTCATTGTATCCGCTTACTCTAAGTTCATACCCCAACTCAGTGTGCCAGAGGATGTAGTATGTGATGAGGGCTGCTATTACCGAAATCGCAAAGGCCCATGAAAGCTCACTTCCTTTCATTATTATCGGAAACCTTGCACTAGCCGGGACTGCTATTGTCTTATTTGGATCTTCGGGATTTGGTATTTTTTGCAGGACTATGTAGAGGGCTATGAAGTAGGCCATCCAGTTGAGCATGATTGTAGATACAACTTCATTTACTCCTCTTAGAACCTTTAGGAAGGCAGGAATTGCCATCCATGCGATTCCTGCTATTATTCCACCAAGAAGGCCCATTAAAATGTTTCCCCAGAGGTTTGTTAGCAGGATTGCCGCTATAGCTCCAAAATATACTGTACCTTCCCCACCAATGTTAAAAAGTCCTGTTCTCGCTCCTATCCCAAAGGTCAAAGCGGTTAATATTATGGGGGTTGCTGCACTTAGTGTCATGGCCCATCCGTACTTTGAGCCTACGGCTCCGTCAAAAAGTGCCACGTAAGCCTTAACTGGGCTGTAGCCTGAGAACGCTAGTATAATTCCTCCAACTACAATTCCAATCACTATCGCTATCAGGCTCTCTACAAGTGGCTTTGCGAATCCTTTGATGTCAACTCTCATGCTTGATACCTCCCATCATTAGTCCTATTTGCTCTTCGGTAACCTCTTCAGGCTTTACTATGCCTACAAATTCGCCCTCATAGATTATCGCCATTCTATCACTGAGTTGCAGTACTTCGTCGAGATCAGCAGAAACCAGAAGAACGGCCTTGTTTTCGTTTCTAAGCTTTATCAGGTAGTTTCTTATGTACTCGGTTGACGCGACGTCTACACCTCTCGTTGGTTGAGATGCGATTATAAATTCGGGCTCTTTGCTGACTTCCCTTGCAACTATGAGCTTTTGCTGGTTTCCTCCGCTCAGGCTCTTTACGGGAGCCTCTATACTTGGGACAACAACTTCAAAATCCTTCACGAGCTTTGCCGCATGTTCTTTAACCTTGTCCCACCTTATAAGTCCCAACGGCCCTCTAAAAGTCTCTCTCCAGTGGAGCCCGAGAATTGAATTTTCGGCTACACTCATTTCTGTGACTAGTCCCATATGGATTCTGTCCTCTGGAATATGTGCCACTCCGAGATCATAGAGCTCCCTTGGTGGTCTACCAGTTATATCTTTGCCGTTGAGGATTACCTTACCCTTTTCTATTCTCCTTAACCCGCTTATCGCTTCTATAAGCTCGGTTTGTCCGTTGCCCTCTACACCAGCTATTCCGAATATTTCCCCTGCCCTCACTTCAAATGTCAGCCCTTTTACTGCATCTTCGCCTCTGTCCCCCTTTACCCATAGATCCCTTACCTCAAGAACGGGTTTCCCAGCTTCTTTTGGTGGTTTCTCTATCCTGAGAACAACTTCTCTCCCAACCATCATTTTGGCGAGTTCTTTTGGAGATGTCTCGCTTGTGTTGACGGTTCCTATTACTTCCCCCTTTCTCAGAACGGTTACCCTGTCGGTTATCTCCATGACCTCTCTTAGCTTGTGGCTTATGAATATTATCGTTGTACCCTGTGCTTTTAGCTTTCTAAGAACATCAAAGAGCTCCTTGACCTCTATTGGTGTTAACACTGCAGTTGGCTCATCCAAAATGAGAACATCAACATCTCTATATAGGGTTTTTAATATCTCGATTCTCTGCTGAACGCCCACCGGAAGGTTTTCGACGGGTACATCAAGGGGAACTTGAAAGTTCAGCTCATCCATAAGTTTTTGTAACTTCTCCTTTGCTTTCTCAACATCTATCTTTGAGAAAAGCCCGTGGCCTTCCATTCCAAGTATAATATTATGAAGACCATCAAAAACATCAACGAGAGTAAAATGCTGATGAACCATCCCAATTCCATTCGCAAGAGCATCTGCGGGGCTCTTAAATCTCACTTCTTTACCATTAACAAAGATTTTACCCTCTGTTGGATGGAGCATTCCAGAGAGTATTTTCATTAAAGTTGTTTTTCCAGCTCCATTCTCACCCAACAAACCGTGAATCTCACCTTTTTTTACGGAAAAATCAACACCTTTCAAAGCCTTTGTTCCGTCTGGATATATCTTGACGATCCCTTTCATCTCGATAATTGGAACTTCTTCCATAAATGCACCCCCAAGAAGCTGTAAAATTTAAAATAGAAAGGAGAAATCAGCCGCTTTCCCACTGCTTTGCTAACTCCTCCATTTCCTGCCATGTTTGGGCGTTTCTTAAGGCTTCTATCTGGTCTTTTGTGGTTGCCATTGGAACCTTTATCTCTCCGCTCTTGATTTTCTCTTCAAGTTCTTTTACTGCATTCCAGATCCAGTCTGGAACTTGCTTTCTTGTCTCCTCGAGCTTGGCAAATAGCTCATCTTCGCTGGTAAAGCCGAGCTCCTTGAGCTTCTGCTTCTTGGTTTCCTCTGGCAGTGAGTTAAACATCTCTTTGACATCGTCGATAGTGCTTACCCCAACACCACCTTCTTTTAGTCCAAGCTCCATTATTCCTCCTTGCCAGTTGCCCTTGACGGCCATCTCTACAGCCTTGTATACACCTACATCAACTCTCTTCATCATTGAAGCGATTATAACTCCCGGTTTAATCCAATCTTGAGCTGAGTCGACACCTACTGCAAACGGTGGCCCCATGTCTTTTCCTTGGCTCTGGAGGTACTCATAGACGGCATCGAAGACACCCAATCCTACTGCACCAGCTATTTGGTAAATCACCCAAGCTCCCTGTCCGAGCTGGGCTTGAGCGGCTGTTTTACCCTTTGCCGGGTCTGTGAATGAACCGGTGTAAGTGTATAAGATGTCAATGTTAACCTCTTTTCCAGTCTTTTGCTTGTAGTAATCTTCGGCCCAAGCAACACCAAACCTGTATCCACCTTCGAATTTATAGAGCACTGGGATTTCAATACCAAGAACAGCTCCAACTTTGTCTTTGCCGTCGTTAGCTGCAATTAAACCGGCTAAAGCTCCAATTAAAGCAGAGCCCTCGTTTTCTTTGAAGAGAATGCTCACGACATTTGGCTTGTCTGGGACAAATCCATCAACTATGGCGAACTTTTGGTTGGGGAACTCATCTGCTACTTGCTTTATTGCATCGGTCATCATAAATCCAACTGCGATAATGATGTCGTATTCTCCCTTTTGGGCTAAGCTTCTGAGGTTTGGCAAGTAATCGGATTCACTGTTGCTTTGTACTTCCTTAAGTTCAAGGTTGAAGTCCTTTGCAGCCCTTGAAGCACCTAGGTATGCCATATCGTTGAAGCTAAGATCACCTCTTCCACCGACATCATAAACCACTGCAATTTTTCCCGCGTATTGGGGAGTGCTTGTTTGTGTTTCTGTCTTTCCTCCTCCGCCAATACAGCCACTTACAGCAACGCTAAATAGTAAAATTCCTACTAAAAACACTGCTAATCCTCTATTCTTCATTAGATCGACCTCCATGGGGAGTTATCGTATGAGAGTGAGAACAATAAGAATATATACTTTATGGTCATTTTTGGGCAACTGCCTCAGGTTTTTAAAGGGTTTAATTCTACTGAGTGAGGGAGTGATATGCTTAAAGAGATAGCGAGCCTTGAAAGGGGTGTGATTTTACTTACGGGGGATGCCAAGAAGCTCGCAAGGATATTTCTCAACCTATGGCTTTCTAAAGGTAAAGTTTTCCTTGTGGAATACCTCCCTTTTGAGGTGAATTACCCAGAGAAAGTCTTTATAGGGGGCATTGAAGAAGGATTTGAATTTGACGGGTATGTGGTCTATTCACTTCTCTCCAGACCAAAATCAGAGAGAGCCAAGTATTATTCGTTCATAGCAGAACATAGGGATAAGCTTATCCTTATATACGAGCCCAAGTACTTCAGAGATTCCCTTTTTAGATATGCCCTCAAGGATTTAGTGGATTATCTGGTCGCTTACAAGCGTGAGACTATGGGAATGGATAGAGTTGACGTTTATAAGCTTGAAGAGGGTAGAGTCGTTAAAAAGAAAACCTACGTGAGGAGATTTTGAGAGAGATGAAATAAAAAATCTTTTAACTTAGCCTCGTACTTCTTAGTGTTTAGCGTTCATAGGGTGATTCTCATGGGGAAGTACTTTGGGACGAGTGGTATAAGGGAAGTCGTTAATGAGAAATTAACCCCGGATCTCGCTCTGAAGGTCGGAAAGGCATTAGGGACTTTCCTTGGCGAGGGGAGAGTAGTTGTCGGGATGGACACTAGAACTAGCGGCGAGATGCTTAAAAACGCCCTAATCTCAGGTCTTTTGAGCACTGGAGTGGATGTTATTGACATCGGCCTTTCTCCCACTCCATTAACGGGCTTTGCAATAAGGCTCTATGAGGCCGATGCAGGAGTGACTATTACCGCTTCTCACAATCCTCCCCAATACAACGGCATAAAGGTGTGGCAGCCGAATGGAATGGCCTATACAAGCGAGATGGAGAGTGAGCTGGAGAGAATTCTTGAAGAGGAGAAGTTCCAGCAGGCATCTTGGGATAGAATAGGGAAGCTGACAAAGGCTGATCCAAAAAGGGAGTACATAAAAAAAGCCCTCGAAATGGTGGAACTTTCAAAAAGCTATAAGGTTGTTGTTGACTGTGGAAACGGCGCCGGGAGCATAGTTTCGCCCTATCTTCAGAGGGAGCTTGGAAATAAGGTTGTCTCACTCAACTCCCACCCATCTGGATTTTTTGTGAGGGAACTTGAGCCAAATGCTAAAAGCCTTTCAGCCCTTTCGAGGGCTGTCAAGTCCCTTGGGGCTGATGTCGGCATAGCACATGATGGAGATGCCGACAGGATTGGTGTTGTTGACGATCAGGGGAACTTTGTAGAGTATGAGGTTATGCTCTCCCTCATAAGCGGCTACATGCTTAGAAAGTTTGGAAAGGGAAAGATTATCACCACAGTTGATGCCGGTTTTGCCTTGGATGATTACGTTAAACCTTTGGGTGGAGAAGTTGTTAGGGTAAGGGTTGGAGATGTTGCAGTTGCGGAAGGAATAATGAGGGAAAAAGCAATCTTTGGGGGAGAGCCCTCTGGAACCTGGATAATTCCGCAATGGAACCTTACCCCTGATGGAATATTTGCTGGGGCTTTGGTTCTGGAGATGATTGACAAACTCGGCCCAATAAGCGAGCTGGCTAAAGAAGTGCCAAGATATGTAACTTTGAGGGCTAAAATCCCATGTCCCAATGAGAAAAAGGCAAAGGCAATGGAGCTCATAGCCAAGGAAGCTCTGGAGACCTTTGACTACAAAAGACTGATCGACATCGATGGGGTAAGGATTGAAAACGACGAGTGGTGGATCCTTTTCAGGCCTAGTGGAACCGAGCCGATAATGCGCATAACCCTTGAGGCACACACAGAGGAAAAGGCAAAGGAGTTGATGAACAAAGCGAAAGAACTTGTGGAAAGGGCTATAAGGGAGGCTTAGACTTGGAAATTCCCATTTACATATTTTATGCTATTTTATCCGCTATATTTGCCGCTTTGGTTGCGATATTTGGAAAAATTGGTCTTGAGGGGATAGATTCAACTCTGGCCACTACGATTAGGGCGTTTATCATGTTTATGTTTCTGCTTCTGGTCTCAGCCTTTCAAGGAAAGCTGAAAGGAGGAATAACTTCAAAGCAATTTGCCTTTATAGTATTGTCTGGCGTTGCTGGGGCGCTTTCTTGGCTTTTCTACTTTTTGGCACTAAAAACGGGGACTGTTAAAGCTGTTGTGGCTATAGACAGGACTAGTGTGGTCTTTGCAATAGCGTTTGCATGGCTTTTGCTTGGAGAAGAGGTAACTTTGAGGGCTTTTATTGGGGCTTTATTAATAGTTATCGGCGCTATCTTGGTCTCGCTGAAGTGAGGCTAACCTTTTTGCAAACCTTCTTGCCCTTTCCAAATCCTTTTCATTTGGATGCCCCTTACTAATTCCTCCAATCTTCTCTAGCCATCCGTTGGTGTCCCAGCCCCTGCAGGAGAACTCTCCAACTATTTCAAATCCTTTCCTCCTTAAAGCCCTTCTTAGCTTCCTGTGGTTGATAAATGGGATATTTATCCCTGCTGTCGAGAAAATAAATGCTTTCTTCCCTTTCACTTCTGGAAGGTTATCTATAAGCTTAAAGAGCGCCCTATGGTGCTTCCAGTAGTAGATGCCGGAGCCAAACCCTATGAGATCATATTTCAGGAGTTCTTCAGGTTTTACTTCCCATGGCTTGACGAGCTCTGCATTAAGAACTTCTGCTATTGCTTTGACTATCTTTTCCGTGTTTTTGTGGTGGATAGAGACGTAAACAATGATAGCGCTCATCATAATCCCTCCACAGCTTCCTTCAGCTTTTCAATGCTTTCCTCAATGCTGTCTTTATCAAATTCTAGATAAACGGCATCCGGGAATCTTCTCTTTAGGACTTCAAATAGCACACCTTCTCCTTGAACTACCTCAAAGCCTTGTTCTTTCATCAGCTCTTTTGATCTCTTTATTCTCTCTTCCTTTGGCAGATAAAAGAACTCTTGGATAGCTTTGTAAGGAAATGTCTCTGGGTTGCTGGAGGTTGTGTGAAATACTCCACACGTTGGCGAGCCCTTAACTCCAAGAAAGACTATTTTTTCGGGCTTTTCTTCCGTTAAAACTCTCCCAATGAAGTCCGCAATGTTTTCGGCTTTTTCTCTCATTCCAAGCTTTTCAAAAACTTCTTTGCTCATCGGAGGCCTTGGCCAGCCTATGAGCTCATATTCTGGGCAGGGATAGGTTAAAATTTTCATCTTCCCTTTGTGCTCTGCAAGAAAGCTTAGGAGCTTTTCACTTGTCTTGTACTCTTTTTCCTTTGCTCCTCGATAAACGTAGAAGGGGCTGAGGAGGCATGGTGCCATAATGAGGAGCTTCATACTATCACCTAAGGGCTATTGAGAGTTCACCTTTATATCTCTGTTGGAAAAGATGCCTTTCATTGGAGCTTTTCGATGGACGAAGTGTTTTTCTTTCCTCGGTTTTCAGCTTTCCCCGCTGATCTTTGCTATGATTCTTTTTATTTTAAGATCTCAAAGTCCAGCAATTACATGCGCTTGTTCTTTAGGGCCTCCTCTATGGCTTCTATCCTTCTTTCTATTCTTTCCAGCCTCCGGAGGATCTCCTCAAGCATGGCCCTCATTTCGCTCAGGCCCTCCAGCTCCGGCGGTGCGCTCCCCACAGGCTGGAGCCCCTTCTTGCCGATGTATTTGTGCATCACGTTTCTTAGCTCGTTCAGGTACTGCATCGTTTTTTCGGGATCTTTCGCAAACTCCTCTATGAACTTCTTTAGGTCGTTGTAATTTTTTCCAAGATTTAGCCATGCCTTTGCCCTCTCCTCATCGTCTGGTACCCACGCATCCACGAGTTTTGCCGTGACCTTTGCTATTTCCTCCAGCTTTTGCAGGTCCTCGTCTGTTACCTTTCTTCCAAAATATTTTTTGGTATACTTGCTTTCTTTAAGTGCCGTTTTAATAGAATCCCAGTTGACTCCAAGCGGATCTTCGCTGTTGTGTTTCCACTGTAGCAGACGTTTATCCACACCTTCCAGTAGTAATATGGTTAGTACTTTGTGCGGATCAGCGTCCAGCACGCTTGCTGCTGCCTCTGCAAAGATCTTAAACCAGAGCGTCAGCTTTGTGGCAGATGCGATGTCGTGCTTTACAACAGGTGTCCCAACAATTGATGCTGCCCCAAATCCGCGTTTTTTTCAATTTCCTTGTATTTTTCGAGCGCTTTTCTCCCCTCTGGGTGGGTATATTCGAGGAGTTGCCCCCACATTTTGGCGGCCCCTTCGCTGATCGTAAAGAAGTTCCTGAGGAATGCCACCATTTTTGGGTCGTCCCTGTATTTGGTCGGCTTTATGAGCATTTTTACCCCCCTCACGGAACTGCGTTTATCGATATTTCAGGTATTTCTCCCGTTACTAACTCCAGCTTAGTTCATCTACTCCCCATTCCTAAAAACGTTTTCGAACGACCCGGAGAGCTCACCTCACTGGGCCGCTTCCTCGATGTCATCCAAGTCCCACACTAAGAACCCCTCCTCTCTAAGTCCCTCCTTCTCCTCGACACTTTTAGCGACAAGTCCATAGCTCTTCCCCCATCCATCGAGACCCACAAGTTCTGCCTTCCTCTCCAAGTCCCTCAAAATCCCCCTCGCTTCCCTCTCTTTGAGGTTTTTCCACTTGACCTCGACGAAGAGCGCCTTCTTCTCACGCTCGTTGAGGGCAACGAGGTCAATCTCCTCTTCCTTGTGCCACCACCTTCCAATCCTGGTGAACTTAAACGGAAGCTCACCACTCCTGTTCAACCTCAGGAGGAACTCCCTGGCCACACCTTCAAACACTCCCCCTGTGTAGTGGTCTATGTCGGCCATGACGGCATCAACGAGAAGCTCCCCGCTGCCGCTCTCGATCATGTCGGCGTTGGGGTAAACGTAGCGGAACCAGAAGGCAAAGTAGTTGTCCGCTATGTAGTATCTCCCCTTCCTGCTCTTTCTACTCGCCGTTACGGGCAGTTCCCTCCTCACGAGGTCGAGGTCTATGAGCACGCTGAGATACTTTCCGACGGTGGCCCTCTCAAGGCCAGTATCGTTCACTATCTCCCCGAGCGTTGTCTTTCCCCTAGCTATCGCCTCCATTATGGCAAAGTAGTTCCTCGGCTCGTCAAGCTCCTCACGGAGGACGAAGAGCGCATCGCCATAGAGGAATGAATCAACGCGGAAGTACCCCTTAAGGTTCTCCTCAATGCTTTTTTCATCGCTGAACTCAAGGAGGTAGGCCGGCGTGCCTCCTAAAATCCCATAGACCCTTACAAAGTCCTCAAGCGAGTATTTTGGAAGGAACTCTCTTGCATTGAAGAAGTCGAGGGGCTTAAGCTTGAGCTGAGCGGTTCTTCTGCCGTAGAGCGGGCTCTTGTAGCCCAAGAGCCTCTCCATCATCGAGACGCTTGAGCCGGAGATTATTAGAAATACCTTCCCCTTCGAGAGTCTCATCTCCCAGTACTCCTGGAGGATTGAGGGCAGGGCTTTGTTTCCCTTCACGAGGTAGGGGAACTCGTCTATGGCTATGATGAGGGGCTTTTCGGCCTTAGTTGAGAGGTACTCGAAGAACGCGTCCCAGCTCCGCAGGGGGTTCTTTTTGAGGAATGAATCGTTGAAGTATTCAGCGAGGCGGAGGGAGAAGCGCTCGAGGTTCTCAGCTTCGCTCGTCTCCCTCGCAAGCAGGTAAACTCCGCCGTGTCGCCTTAGGAATTCAAGGATGAGGGCGGTCTTTCCCACCCTCCTCCTGCCGTAGATCACGACGAACTGCGCCTTCCCGCTCTTCAGTCTCTCCTCAAGGAGGGTCAGCTCATCCTTCCTGTCTATGAACATTTGTTTACTCACCAGTAATTTACTTGTGAGTAAACTATTTAAGGGTTTCGATGTTTAGTGGGACTCCCTATGCAAAATATTTGATAATTCCAAGTTATCATAAATTGTGGTTTGGGTGCTGGCTTTCCTCTGTTGGGTCAAGGATCAAAAAGTCGGAAACGAATCAGCTCGTCCCCAAGAACTTTTCGAGCTTTTCTTCCTCTTCTCTGATTATGAGCTCTGTAGCAACTGCGTAGAGGCCGGCCCTAAGGAAGACCTCCTCGCTGAGCTCACCCTCAGCTATCTTTTTAACCTTTTCCTTAAGCTCTTTTACTGCTTTACTCCTTGCCTCGGCGGAATCAACGAGCTTCACTGCTTTTATGAGGGAGAGGACTTCGAGCTTAGCATCTTCTGGGATTTGAGCCGTGGTAAGTTCTTTCTCCTCCTTCAAGTGGTTGAACTTTTTCTCGACCTTTTCCCGCTGATCTCCGCCAGGAACTGACGGAACTCCTCAAGTTCCGGCCCGATGTCGATGCCGTTCTTTTTTAGTATGTACACTGGGTCTTCGGTCTCTTCTGCTAATGCTTGATAGAGTGCATCTAACCGCTCTTCTGAAGCATCGTCGACCATCTTTTCAGCGATCTTTGCAGCCTTCTTGAATGCTTCAACCAATTTCTCCGCATCTTCTTCTTTAACGGGAATTCCTCTATTGTTTGCTGCCCTAACAATTTCTTCTGCCAACATCTGTGGGTTTTCTTTTAGTTTGTCGAATTCATAACCTTCCTCGATTAGCGCGTCAAGGGCATCGCCGACTGCGTGGCCCACGTGCTTCGAGGTACTGCGAGCAATGTGGGACAGTGTCAGCGCAAGGAACGGGTGCGTGATCATTATCTTAATGCCGTTCGGGTGTTCAGCATCAATCATTTTGTGGTGTACATCATGGTCGAATAAGCTTCTTACACGTATCCTTTTTTTCCTTTCCTTACTGGGGAGTTTAATCACGTCGAGGATTTTGTACATTTTTTTATGTCCTTTTCCGAATCTCCTTCTGCTGCTAGTTCGGGCAGATTTTTGACACCCATTAAAGTTAAATAACCGCTTTTTTTACTTGATCAACAGTTAGTCCGTATTTCCTTGCGAGTTCTCTGTATACTTCCTCCGGGGACTTTTCCTTCTTTTTGCTTCCGAATATGAACATCCCGGCCAGCGGCAGGAGCGACAAGGGAACCACCCTCTAAACTTGGGCTTTGGAAGAGATAAGCCTTTTCCTCACCTGTAAGCTCTCTCGCGCCTCTCGACCTTGAAGATGATCACCCTCATATTCTCATCATCAACCTCGTAGAGTATCCTGAACCTGCCGACCCTGATCCTGTAAGTGCGCTCTTCCCCTTTAATCTTCTTGTAAGGGTATGAAAAGGGGTTCTGGGAGAGCGCCAGAACTATCTCCTTTAGCTTTCGCCTGTGGGAGGGCTCAAGGTTCTTGACCTGCTTCGCAGCTTTGCGAGTAAAAAACGACTTCGTACATGCTCATTCCTCGAAGAGCTCTTCAAAGCGGACGAACTCGCCCCTCTTGACCTCCTCGCGCATCTTCCTGAGCTCTTCCCTCTCCTTCTTGCTCAGGGACTCGTAACCAAGGAAGTTGTCTATCTTCGCGTTGAGCTGGATTAAAAGGTGCTCAATCCTCTCAAGCCTCTCAATCACTTTACTCATACTACCACCTAGTTAAAAATTCCCCTCCTGTTAAATAAACTTTTGCCCTATACCTCTATCTCCAAGAGAGTCGAAATCCCTCAAGTTCCAAACCAAAACGACTCTTCCTTTGTTGCCACTCTCTTCAGCAAACTCATGCACGAGTGAGCTTCCTTATTATGTCCTCGACCTTTGCCTTCAGCTCTTCCAAAGTTCCTTCATTTACAATCAAAAAGTCAGCCAAATCTTTAAGATTGCTCGTATGATAAAGCTCCTCCTCAGCTTCATCAGCCTTTAAGAAATCTTCAAAGCTTTTTATCACCTTATCTTTACCTGCGTTTCTCTTCTTTAAGCGTTCATACCTTATCTCCGGCCTCGCTTCAACATAGATTATAAACCCGCCTCGCTTTTTTATCGCCTCTATCTCACCTCTCGAGCGAACTCCGTCGATGATAACGTTTTCGCAGTTTCTTTTCTTGTCCAATGCGAGTCTTATCAGGATATCTTCCCCGTAGGTTTCCTTTAGGTATCTGCCGTATTCAATGAGTTTATCTCTTGTTGGTTCGCTCTTTTCTGGAACTTCAGGAAGCCATGAATATTCGCTTAGGTTGTGAGTTAAAAGATCAATTAACGGATCACTGCATGAAACCCTGCAAAAACCTCTCTCCTCGAAAAACTTTGCAATTGTTGTTTTTCCAGCTGCGATTTTACCAACAACTCCTATTATCATCTAACCACCAGGTTACTTTTTCCATGCCCACCATATTAAGTTTGCCCCATCTGTGGACTCCATTAATCCTTCAGCCACCATATCAACTACAAAGTCTATCATGGCATCCTTGTCAATCCTGACAGGCTTTTCAAAGCCGAAAAAGTACTTAGCCTCAAAGAATCCAATGTGGAGAAACCTAAGGGGATTTAACAGTGCCACATCCTCAATAAACTTCAAATCAAATGGAAAATCCCCAATGACGAGATTGATTCCCCTTTCTTTGGCGATATCTTTCAGCTTTTCCTCATCTGGATAAAAGAGCTCTCTAAGAGAGCCGTCTATTGGTTCATAGCTTATTTTTGGAAATGTGTACTTGATACCGATTTTCTTAGTTTTTAACCCCAATTTTTCAGCAAAGCCTATCATGGCCTTTGCATTAAAGCTGAGAAAAACAAGGGCTCTCTCGTCTACTCTTAACTCGGGCCACTTTCGGGGAGGAAATTTAAACTCTGCCTCGATTATTGGTTCCAAAAATTCCAAAAAAGTTCCTCTAATCCTTTCCAAATTTTTTTCGAGCTTTTTCTGCTTTATAAGCAGGTCAAGCTTTGAATATACTGTAACCTGCTTCACGCCGAGTTCTTCTCTAAGCTTTCCGATTACAAAGCTGTTCCCGATTATTGCACTTTTATCACTTCTATCTCTGCCTATTATAAACAGCTTATCTCCTTCCCTGTCATACCTAATTTCATCTATCACAAATGGCACTAGGGGAAAACCGTTTTCTTTTCTTATTCTGTTGACCTTCTCACTTATCTCTTCTATTGTAAACATCAGCTCACCTTGTACGCCTTGATGCACTCGTAGATTTCTTGGGCAATTTTTAAAGCTTCCTCTTTGTTGTTTGTTTCCTTGACTATAATTTTTCCACTCGGGAATATGCTTATGTCATATGTCTTTCTAACAAGGGCTAAGAACTTGGTTACTCGCTTTATCTGGTAGCCTTTCTCCGCTAAGCATTCGCAGACTTCCTCGAGGTCTAAATCAAACTTTTCTTTAGGGGTTACGTTTATTGCCTTCATGCTGGTACATGGCTTTGCAACCAGCATAGAACCACCAACCAGAATTTATGAACCGTACTTCATAAAATTTATTGATTGAAAGAAAAGGTCGAACATCATCGCTTCCAGAGGGCAAATCCCAAAATTGAGATCAGCAAAAGCGCCCCCAGTGAAAGGATAATTTTTGTTGGGGCACTCTTTTCTTTTGTTAGATTCGGGGTGTCTGTTCCCTCTTCAAGGGTGAAACTTACCTCAATTTTTCCCGCTGGAAGTGTTATTTTATTGCCCTCAACTTCAAGGGGGACATCGCTCATATCCACCAAGCTTGCTCCTTCTGGTAATATAACGCTCACTGGATTGTCTGATTTCAATGAGATTGTCCAAACAAGGCCCTCTTGCTTAATCAAATCTGGAGTGGTGTAAGTAATCTTCACTATCTGGGCATCTTGAGTGTTTACGGTAATCTCGTTTCCGTTTATGTAATATTCAAGGGGATTATCGTTTTCGTCGGTAACAAAGACGTCTTCGTAATGATCCCCAAGTAAAGATAATGTAACCTGCGTTGCATAATCATCAACGGGCACTTCGATTTCTACAGTCGCATATCCGTCTCCATAGGGAGTTATGTTTACGTTCTCTGCACTTACAAGGGGAATAAAAAGCAATAAGGCAAGCAAAGCCTTTTTCATACTTCCCACCTCCATAAAAAATTAGAAATCAGAGATGCCTTAGGATAAACTCATCCACTCTATGGAGCATGTCCAGGGCGATTGCAAAGTGCATCTTTGCTTCTGCTGGCTTTTTGTGTTTTAGGAGCTCGATTCCAAGTCTTACCTCTTGTATCGAAGTTTTAAGCTGCAGTTCTGCCTTTCTTGTATCTACTCCTTTTCTCTTGAGCTCTCTCAAGGCCTTTGCATCCTTCTGAATTCTGCCGTTAATCTCTCTGAGAAATGCTCTCATGTCTCTCATCTTTTCTTGGGCTTCTCTCTCGTGGAACTTTCTCTGGATAAATGCCATTGCTTTGTGAAATTCTTTTATGGTCTCTGCGTTCTCTCTCATGACTTGAAGGGCTTCGTCGTATTTTCCTTCATCCGCTAGGTCTTTAATCTCATCGTAGACTTTTCTAAACGCTTCAAACCTTTCCTGAAGTTCACTTGCATCGTAGCCTTTTTCTCCTGCCGCCTCAATTACCTTCTCTGCCACTTCTATTCCTCTTGCACCCTTCTCCAAGAACTCATTTACTATCTTGTCAGCGTTTGCCTCTACAAGTTCCTTTCTTATTTTCTTTAGTTCCTCGTCTAATGCCGCTTTTTTCTCCCTCGCAACTTCGAGGTCTTCTTTAGCTTTCTCGAAATCTCTGGCTTTTATGTCCTCTAACACAGTCCTGTAAGCCTCCTTAGTTTCTTGTAAAAGCATTGTTGCGTTTTCTACATCAATCCCCTGTTTTTGAGCGATCTCTATAGTTCTCTCAGCCATTCTAAAGTAGCCTTCCATTCTCTTTATTTCCTCTGGTAACCTTTCTTTGAGCTCCTCTTTTCCTCTTTCAAAGCTCTTCAGAACTTCTCTGTAGTGATGCATTGCCGTTAAGCCATTGATTATGGTGTTGTAATAGTCGCCGCTTTCATAAGCAGCAAGGGCATCTTCCTTATATTCTTCGGCCAGTTGGTAGTGTCTCATAACGCTTGAGTTATCCGGCAAGTTTGTATTGTTAATTAGTCTTGTTGTTATTTCGCTCAGTCTTTCAAGGGCTGCAACAATATGCTCGGCTATCCTCTCCTCCTGCGTTATGTTTTGTATTTCTGGTGGCAAAGGCTCTGTTTCATTTTCTATGGTGGTGTTTTCATCTGCCAGGCTCAAGCCCGCTGGTATTATGCTCCCAACCAACAGGGCTATTAACACCCAAACTTTCAACCATCTCATGTCCATCACCATTCTTAACTAGGCTCTTTACCTATTTTAGGAACCCGGTGAAAAGAACGTTCCGGAACGTTTCATTTTTTTGTATAGGCTTCCATAAACAGCTTTCTACACATACAACCCATTAAAAATTATGAAAATCTGCATGTGAACGATGAGAAACGATATTTTGGATTAAATAAGGCTTAGATCTTTTTTAGAATGAGCTTCATAAAGGCCCCAGCATTCTTTAAACGATGGGTCTTGAACTTTGCTGTCTTGAAGGTGTGCACTTGAAGCGGGAATCTCCTCTATCCTCAAGTAAACTCCTCCAAAAGTTTAAAAAAGAAAAAATTACCTTAAACTTTTCACAAGCTCCTCCATAACCCCAAGGAACGTTTCAACTTCTTCAATGCTGTTGTATACATGGAAAGAAGCCCTAACAGTTCCATTTATGCCAAGCTTTTTCATTACCGGCAATGCACAGTGATGACCGCTCCTTACCATAATGTTGTGCTCATCCAGAACGGCGGCAACGTCATGGGGGTGAAGCGGAGGGACGTTAAAACTCACAACTCCAGCATGCTTTTTGAGGTCTCTTGGTCCGTACCATGGAACTTCAAGCTCTGTTAAGCCTTCAGTTGTTCTTTTCACAAGCTTGTGCTCTTGCTTTTCGATTTTGTCTATGCCTATTTTTTCAATGTACTTTATTCCAGCAGCAAGACCTATTGCCCCTCCAATATTTGGCGTACCGGCTTCATAGCGCTCTGGTGGTTCGGTGAGCTTGTAATCGTAGAGATCGACGTCTTCAATTGTTCCCCCACCTATTAACGGGGGCTCGAACACATCGAAGAATTCCTCCCTTATGTAAAGCACTCCTATTCCAGTTGGGCCCATTGGCCCTTTGTGTCCCGAAAATGCCAAGAAGTCTGCGTGAAGTTTGTTAACGTCAACCTCCATGTGGCCAACGCTTTGGGCTGCATCGACAACAAATATTGCTCCTTCTTCTTTTGCCATCTTTCCGATTTCTTCTACCTCGTGGATAACTCCAAGAGCATTGGAGACATGCTGTATGGCTACAAGCTTTGCTCCCTTGATTTTCTTCTCCGCATCCGCTAAATCCAAGTTTCCTTCGTTGTCTCCTTCGATTATCTCCAGTTTCAGTCCAAGTTTTTTGGCTAATCTCTGCCAAGGGAGCAAGTCGGAGTGATGTTCGTAGGGAGTTGTCACTATCTTGTCTCCTTTCTTAAAAATCCCCTCCAAACCAAGAGCCGTTAAATTCAAGCTTTCACTCGTGTTCTTTGTGAACACAATCTCCTCAAATTTAGCTCCAATGAACTTTGCTGTGATTTCCCTTGCCTTTTCATATTCATGGGTCGCCTTTTGAGAGAGCCTGTGAACTCCACGGTGGACGTTTGCCCTATATTTCAAATAATACTCGTCCATGGCCTCAACAACTGGTTTGGGGGTTAGAGAAGTTGCGGTGTTGTCAAAATATATAACTTCTTGCGTTAAAGGGATGTCTTTCCGAACATCTTCGGGTATTCTCATGCCAACCACCGTAGAATTTATTTTCATGGAACATATAAATGCTTTGCTTCTCATTTTTGTCCTCCCAAATATTCCGATTATGGAACAAAATTTTATAAAGATTGGAACAAAAGCACGGGTGGTGGTTTAAATGAAGGCTAGGGAGATAGGATTAATCGGACTGCTGCTGAGCTTATCTTTGGTATTGCAGATTTCCCCACTTAAGGTTCCGACTCAATGGGGAATGACAATTGATCTTGTAGCCGTCCCGATAGTGGTTATCTACATTTTGTTGGGCTTTTGGAGCAGTGTAACAGCTTTAGTGTTATTGTTTTTGGGTTTGAGTTTAGTATCGTCTGCCTCTTGGTTGGGAGCCAGTATGAAGTTCTTTGCAACCTTGAGTGTGGTAATAGGCCTTGAAATTGCTAAAAGGATCACAAGGTTTGACTTCAAGAACTACAAGAGGGAGAGAGACCTTGTAATATTTGTGCTTGTGGCGTATCTGATAGGAATTGCGATAAGGATCCCCGCAATGGTTGCAATGAACTACTACTATGCCCTACCGCTGTGGCTGGGCATTCCAAGAGAACAAGTAATTCCAACTATTGAAGAGTGGTTCCATATTCCATTCTGGCTAGTGATAGGCATTCCAAATGCCATTCAAAGTGCTGTGGATGTTGTGATCGGTATTCTCGTCGCTCTGCCGGTTATTAGGTCGCTACCGCACATCCTTGAGTGATCTCTTCCATTTTTCTGCATATTCTTTAAAGATTTCATTTTCCGTTTTTTCATAGAGCCATTCCAAGAGCTGGATATGGAGTTCGTGGTATTTTCTCATTGCTTTTCCATGAATGTTCGAGTATAAACTCCATCCTTCCTTATCAAAGTACGGAAGAGCCTTTGCAACAGAGACTGTCCCGTTGTCAAATAGCTCTTTTGCATAAGGGTCTTTCGTGATTTCCCAGTAGTAGTAGAGGCCTTGGAGTGCTATAATGTGCCCATTTAAAACCAGTTCATTTGGATTGTATCCATACTCTAGAATCCAAAGTCCATATGGAGAATTCACTACAAATCCTCCTTCTTTGTAGGGGATCTTAAAGGAATTGAGGAAGAGTTTTGCTGTTTTTAGGTATGTTTTGTTGTTTGTTATTTGGTATGCTTTAGCGTATAATCCTGCTCCTAAGCCTTGGGCATAACCAGAAACCCAAGGTACAGAAGAATTCTCAAAATGAAAATAATTCAAAAACAAAGCATACTCAATTTTGTCTTTCTTTCTGAGAATCATAACCCCTTCCAGCTCATCCAAGATTTTTAGGGCTTCTTCTATGTTCCCATTCTTAAAGTACAGATCAGCCCAGTGAAGGGCACTTACCGGATACAGAACAAGCCCCCTGAAATTGTAATGCACAAAGGGGAGGGAGGTGTTAAGTCCCCCTTCAGCAAAGAAAACATTTCCATAGGGGCTTTTGTTTTCAAAGGTTATTGGGTAAAAGCTTCTTAGTGGAGATATGTATCTGGAATAATACTCGTTGTTGGCCTTTAGGGTCAAGTGCAGCATCTTAACCTCCCCTATGCTCAGGTTTCCTTCCCTTTTCAAGACCTCTGCAAAGGTTCTTGTTGAGTAACCTGCTTCTACACTTGAAAACAAGAAAAGGACATTTGTGGTGCTTAAGAACTTGAAGAAGTTATCTAAAACAACCTTTTGGTTCTCGTTTAAGATATTCTTCAATGTATCGGCTCTTTCCGTTATAGTCCTCTTTGAAAATTCAAAGCTTCCGAGATATGAACCCGTTAAAAGGAGGAAGAGCAGTAGCAGAGAGTAGAACTTCTTTACCGGACTCATCCGAGATCCTCCGGTTTTAATCCTCTGTAAATTAGGTAATTGTTCCATTTTCTGGCATAATTGAGAAAGTACTCATCGCCGGTAACATCGTATAACCATTTTAAGAGCCTTATGTGGAGTCTGTGGTAGAACTCGCTCGCGTCCCCGTGAATGTTTGAGTATCTACTCCACGAGTTGGTGTCAAAGATTGGGAGTGCCCTCTTTGTGCTCTCTACTCCAGCTTTGAATAGTTTCCATGCTTTTTCATCTTTCGTGATTTCCCAGTAGTAGTAGAGGCCTTGCAAAGCTATTATGTGGCCGTTTAAGACCAGCTCATTTGAATTGTAGTTGTATTCGAGATACCATGGCCCGTATTTTGTATCTGCAACAAATCCGTTCATTTCTAAAGGCAGGTCAAATGAATTTAATAGCAGGTTTGCTGTTTTTAGGTATGTTTTGTTGTTTGTTATTTGGTATGCTTTAGCGTATAATCCTGCTCCTAAGCCCTGAGCGTAGCCAGAAACCCAGGGAACGGAAGAATTCTCAAAATGAAAATAATTCAAAAACAAAGCGTAATCTTCGCCGTTGTAATTTCCATAATAGAGGAGCCCCTGAAGCTCGTCCAGGAGTCTTAGAGCTTTTTCATTATCTCCCCTTTGGAAGTACAGGTCAACCCAGTGAAGGGCACTCACCGCATAGAGGTTTATTCCCCTCCCCCGGTAGTATATGAAGGGCAAAGAGGTGTTTAGTGCCCCCTTTATCTTTATTGGGGAGTAGTAGGGAGTGCTGTCCGAGAATATCACAGTAAAAAAGTCCTTTTGTGGTGAAGTAAAGCGAGAGTAGTACTCGTTATTGGCTTTCAGAGTTAGGTTGAAGACCTTTAGGTCAACGGGTGTGAGGGCTTTCCATTTTGCAAGCTCCCCAAAAGCCCGTAGTACATAGGAGGAATCCCTATAGGATATGAGATAGGTGATGTTGCCTGTTTCGGAATACTTTTGCAGGAAAAAGCTGCTCAATTTTTTGTTTCTCTCGATTTCTCTCAGAATATCTTCTGGAATTTTTCCATAGAGGCCTCTTATTTCTTCGAGCAGGGCTTCTTCTGGAGATAGAAAAACATCTTTTGGAATGCTCTCACCGATAACTCCCGATTTATCCCTATCTGCTCTTATCCTAATGCTCTCATCTTGATAGTAGAGCTCCAAGGTAACAAGTACTTCTTCTCCATAGGGGAGCTTAAATGTAATCAGGTTTTTAGCATGCCCATTTTTTCCATACCAGTTTTTTACTCTTGCTTCCGCAATGAATGCAACGTTGACTTCTCCGTTATCTCCCCTTGCATATCCAACAAAAATGGGCTTATTGAATTCACTTATCGTTTTATCTCCCACTTTTATTTCCACTTCTGAAAAGTCAAAAACTGCGCTTTTTTCTTCTATCTGCACGTATACTTTGACATTAGAGTTTATGGGGGATGAGTAGAGCCCATCTTCAACGGTAATGCATCCGAGAGAAAAAATTATCAGGAAAATGGGTATTATTTTAATTAGTTTCATATTTCCTCACAGTGGTTAAAAAGAGGGTTAGAGATATAAGCTTTTCTGGAAAAGGTTTATAACCTGGTTTTAAAAAAGAACAACTGGTGAAGAGCATGAAAACCCCTTGTGAATTCTGGGCTGAGGAAGTTATGCCCAACCTCAGGGCAAATGTTGCTCGGATTTTATACTCCAAAGGCTTAACTCAGGCGAAAATAGCGGAACACCTGGGAATTACCCAAGCGATGGTTAGCAAATACCTAACTGGCAAGTATAGAAGGCTGAGTGGTGAACTTGGTAAGGAGGTTGAAAAGGTCGCTCAAGAGGTTGCGGGGCTTATTCTGTATGGGGCAAAAAAGGAGGACTTGGTAAGGTTTTTGAACAGAAAGTTCTTTGAAATGTTCAGGAGCGGAATTCTTTGCAAGGGCTATTTGGATTACATTGGTAGCAGTGATGAGTCTCTATGCCGAGAAATATTCACTGAAGAGCCTTCAAGAACTCAGATTTTAGAAGAGCTTTCCTTGGCCTTAAGTGAGTTGCTTCGTGATGAGAAGTTTTTGGAGTTAATTCCTGAGGTCAGAAGCAACTTTGCCTATTCCCTTCCAAAACCAAAAGAAAAGAACGATGTTGCTGCCATTCCAGGGAGGATAACAGTGGTAAAGGGAAAAGCCTACGCTTTGCCTCCAGAATTTGGGGTGAGCGAACACATGGCAGAGGTGTTGATTGGGCTTTCTGAAATTTTTCCCGAAGTTAGAAGTGTTTTGAACATAAGGTACGACGAGAAAATATCGGGTGCCCTTAAAAAGGCAGGTTTTAAAGTTGGAACTGTAGAAAAAAGCGAGAGAAGCGAGGAAGAAACCGTTAAACTAATCACCGAAGAGTTTAAGAAAAAAGGGATTCTTGATGCTGTGATAGATAAGGGGGGATTCGGAATAGAACCTTGTGTTTATATCTTTGGCAAAAGCCCAATAGAGGTCGTTGAAAAAGTTAAAAAACTGGAGCGTTTTCTATGAGGCCTTTGAAGTATCTCTACCTCATCTTTCTAATTTATGCCAATCTCTCTCCTAAGGTGCCATCGGTTGGGATAGCGGGAGGGGACAAAATAGCACATTTCTTGGAGTTCTTATTTCTCGGTCTGATTAGTGGGAGTAAGTTTTACATAGTTTTTCCGGTTATTCTTGAATTTCTGCAGGTCTTTATCCCGGGAAGGAGCTTTTCCTTTATGGACATGGCCGCAAACCTAATAGGGTTTGGTGCCGGTTATTTGCTCTGGAGGTGGTGGAATGAAGGTAGTAACCGAAGAGCTTAGGTTTTCCACGAAAGGGGAAATAGATTTGGTGGATATAACCCCCGAAGTAGAGGAGATAGTAGAACGGAGCGAAATAAAAAACGGTCAAGTTCTTGTGTTTGTTCCCGGGGCAACTGGAGCCGTTGTAACAATAGAACACGAGAGCGGTCTCCTTGAGGACTTTAAAAGAATTATAAAGGAGCTTGTGCCCAGAGGTGCTGGTTACAGGCACGATTTGATAGACAACAATGCTCACTCTCATCTAAGGGCTACCATTTTGGGACCTTCACTTGTACTCCCCGTTGTTGAAGGAAAAGTTGTCAGGGGCATATGGCAGCAGATATTTTTTGTGGAGCTCGATGTAAGGCCAAGAAGAAGGAGAGTGGTTGTTCAGGTGATGGGAGAGTGAAAACTCGCTTGGGTTTCTCATTTTTATGTTCTGTTCCAATGATTTTCCTTGGAGAAGGGCTTTTGAAGAGCTCTTTCTTGTTTAAATCCCCAAGTGCATAAAGTCCCTTCCAATTATTCCTACCTCTCCAACCTTTTCTTCCAGCTCCTCATGGGTATAGTTTGAATGGCTTATATGCACGAAGAGCGTTTTTACTGCATTGACTTTTTGTGCGAGCTTAACTGCATCATCCACCCCGAGATGGGTTCTAGGAATTGAATGCTTGTGGGTCATCTCTGCGACGAGAAGATCGGCTCCTTGAATTTCTTTCAATGTTTTCTCGTCCCTCAAAATTTCTGGCCCCGTGTCTCCAGTTATGGCGATCCTTTTCTCCCCTATCTCTAGGATGAATCCACCGGCAACTTCTCCGGGCTGGTGAACAACTGGAAAGTGCTTTACCTTGAAGTTTCCAAAATCATACCATTTGTTGAACTCTAAGGGGATGTATCTCCACTCTCTCTGCCCTAAAAAAGTTTCCTGCAAGAGCTTCGCAATGCTAAGAGTTTTCTCATGGGAGTAAAAGATAATCTCCTTAAAAACCTGTAGCTCGGGAAGCCCGGCAATGTGGTCAAAGTGGGGATGAGTTATAAAAACCCTCTCGATTTTTTCATTTAGGTGCTTTAGATGGTAATACAGATCTGGAGAGGGATCTATGAGAGCTTTTATCTTTGGGATGTACATTGAAAACCTTGTTCTTCTGTATTGGGGGAACTTCCTCGCCCTTGTGCAGTTCTCACAGTTGCACAATGCCTTAGGAGTCCCGCTGTAAGAGCCGGAGCCCAAAAGGATGACCTTCATTCTCTTCCCCCCAGTATCTCTCTCCAGATGGGGTTGTTGTGGACAATTATCCACCAATCCTTAAGTTCTTTCCTCTTTTTCCTCCAGTCTGGATGGAATTCCTCAACCAACGTCCAAAACCTCTTGGAGTGGTTCATCTCTATAAGGTGAGTCACTTCGTGTGTTACGAGATAGTCAATGAGCTCCGGAGGTAAGGCCAGCATTGCTAAATTAAAGCTTAAGTTCCCCTTTGGGGAGCAGCTTCCCCATCTCGTCCTCTGTTTTCGGATGAAAATTCTTTTTGGCTTGACACCCAAACTCGCAGCACGTTCTTCAACAAGGGACACCAATAATGTCCTAAGCTCGTTTTTTAGAGTTTTCTCAAGCTTTCTTTTGTCTGAAACGTCTAAAACTTTGTTATCGGTGAAAATCTTTCCGTCTTTAAATGGGTAGAACTTTCCCAGATAAGGAAACCCTTGAATGTTTTTTGCCCTCTCAATTTTCTCAAGCTTTGAGAGTATCCAATCCTCCTTTTCTTTTAGGAACCTTTCAACTCTTCTCGTTGGGGAGACGATATAGAGTTTTCCCTCTGGAGCTATGTAGATTCTCACGTATCTTACCCTTCTCACGCTGACTTCGTACTGAATCTTTTTTCCATTAAGGTCTATTTCCGGCATATTATCTCTTTGAAGCTTGAAGCTTAAGTATTTATCTAATGGTAACGATTAATATCCTGGGATCAAACTTTGGTGGGGTAAACATGAAGAAGATACTTTACGCAATCCTAATAGCAGGATTTTTTGCAATACTTGGCTCTACCATGAGTAAATCTCCAACTTTGCCACTCTATGCTCAAAGTTTGGGGTTAAGCAGGGGAGAGATTGGAATTGTTGCGGCGGCATCAACTATAACGGGTATTTTTATGAACTTTGCCTCAGGGCTTTTGAGCGATATCTATGGACGAAAAAAGCTTCTTAAAATAAGCGGCTTTGTATTCTTCTCTGCGCCCCTTCTTTACTTCTTTGCTAACAATGCTATAGCGTTAGCTTTGGTAAGGGCCTACTATGGGATAGCAACTGCTATATTTGTTCCTGTTTCCCTTGCTTTAATCAGTGACTTATATTCTGAAAAGAAAGGTACTTTTATGGGGATTTTAAGTTCTGCAACTCTCGTGGGGAGAGCCATTGCTCCGTTATTGGCAGGAAGCTTAATATATTTCGCAGGATTTTGGATTGTTTTTATTTTGTGTTCTTTCTTTGGATTTACAACCTTTGCAATAACTTTTATGTTACCTGAAGCAGAAGGAGAATTAGAGAAGTTTGAGTTTTCATTTAGTTCCACCCTCTTTCTTCTTGGTCTGTTGGATGCAGCTGTTTATATGGCTTATCAAAGTATTGAAACATTTTTACCTCTTTTCTACTTTCTTGAAGACAAAGCTTGGCTTTCGGGATTAATCCTTGCAATTGAGATTTCGCTAATGGCAATTGTGAAACCCTACGCTGGTTACTTAAGTGACAAGATTGGGAGAATAAAGCCAATAATTGTGGGAATGGGCATGGTAAGTCTTGCCATGCTCATCTTTGCCCTCTCAAATTCCCTCTCACTAATAATCGGGGGAGCAGTTTTATTTTCCCTCGGCGCTTCAGTAAGTGAAGCTTCAACTAAGCCTTTGGCAACAGAAATTTCAAAGCTTAGAGGGACAGCGTTAGGTTTTTTGGAGAGTATAAAAGACATAGGCCAAGCTTTGGGCCCAATCTTGGTTGGATTTTTAGGTTTTAGGTTCGGCTTTGCTTTTGTTGGAATCTTTGGGATGGTGATATTGGGAATATTTATGTTGATGTTTAAAGGGATGAAAATTGAGGGATGAACATGACGCTTTCATTTGAACCTGTGTGGTTTGATTCCTTGGGAGCCAAGAGTTCGTGTGTCTTCGTTAAAACACCTGACATCTCGATCTTAATAGATCCGGGTATCGCTATTATGCAGCCGAGTTTTCCAGCCACTGAAGAAGAGAAGATCGAATGGCTTATTGAGGGGGAGAAGGCAATAAAAAAGGCCAGTGAAAAGGCAGATATTATTGTAATTTCTCACTATCACTACGATCACTACTTCCCAAGCGATTTATATGTGTATGAGGATAAGCTCCTCCTAGTTAAGGATCCAAATGGCTATATAAACGATTCCCAGAGAGAACGGGCCGAGTATTTTTATTCCAATCTCTACAGGTATTATGGAGACCTAAAGTTGGAGGATATCTGGAAAGAACCAGAATCGCGAGAATATCCAAATCCAATGGAAGAGCTACCAATAGCATTCTCCAAGGATTTCGGAGATTACAACAAGCGAAGGAAACAACTCCTTGAAAAAGGCCTTAAGTGGTTCAGAAATAGGATCAATAAATGGAATCGAAACCCAAAAATTCCTGAGATGAGTTTCAAGAATCTTCGAGTTGTGTTTGCCGATGGGAGAGAATTTCAGTTTGGAGACACAAAAGTCAAATTTACGAAACCTCTCTTTCATGGAATAGAGTTTTCAAGAGTGGGTTGGGTGATTTCAACTGTTATTGAGCATGAAGAAGAAAAGTTAATCTATTCAAGTGATTTAAATGGCCCTATAATAAAAGACTATGCGGAGTGGATAATTAGAGAAAATCCAGATATTTTAGTCTTAGACGGCCCTATGACCTATATGCTTGGTTACCTCCTCAATAAAATCAACTTAAGAAGAGCAATTGAAAATGCGGTTAGGATTGTGAAAGAGACAGATGCAGAGACTATTATCTACGACCACCACCTCCCGCGAGAGCGTCATTTTAAGGAACATACAAGGGAGGTGTGGGAAGTTGGAGAAAAGCTCAACAAAAGTGTTTTAACGGCCGCCGAGTTCTTGGGAAGGGAACCAAAAGTTCTGGAAGTCACTCTTAAAAAATAAAAAAAGGAGATCAGTTCAGAGAATGCAAATAATGTCATCTTTTTGGTGGAAAAACACCAAGCTGTCGTAAAATAGCAATCTCGTTGCTTACCCACCACATTTCTGCAACTTTATCTCCTTCGAAGCGGTATACAGTCATGCCTTCAAAGCGGACCTTTTTTCCAGTAGGTGGAATTCCCATAAACTCGCCCTTTTGGGTTCCAGTTACTGTCCACCGTACCGCAATTTTATCTTCCTCAGCTATCATGTCTTCGATAGTTGCGTGAAAATCTGGAAGCGTCTTGTGAACTTCAACTACCCATTTTTTAAATGAGGCAAAGTCTGAGACCTCAGGAATATTGGGATGGTGATTTTTGAAATTTGGTGTGTAAAACTTGTCTATTACTTCTACATTTCCTTTGTTCCAGATTTCGTCGATTATCGTTTGGAGAATTCTTTTTCTTTCTATGCTCATCTATTTTCACCCCCTCTTACGCTGTGTATGTGAGTTATTTGAGAAGCAGCCTTTTGATAGCCTTTTGGTAAGGTACCAGGCACTCAAAAAACTCAACTTATTACTATGAATAGGATTTAGGTAATATATACTTTTGTATTATGTGGGAATGTAGTAATGATGATGTTTACAAAGAATTAGAGCATTTTGACAAATTCAAACAAAACTTTAAACAAAGTTTTATGTAAACTCCCACCTTACAAAACAGAACTTCAAATATCGAATTGTGGAAGAAAAATAAAATAAGGGTTGGATTATTTTTCTGCAGAGACTACTTCAAAATTATTCTTGCGTCTACTATAACTGCTCCTTCTCCCTCGGGATAAACGAAGACTGGGTTTAAGTCCATCTCTTTGATGTAATCCTTGAGGTCATCAACGAGCTGTGAAACTTTTAGCATCATATCTACGATGGCCTTCATGTCTGCTGGAGGCTCCCCCCTTGCCCCAGCTAGGATTGGATATCCTTTGATGCTCTTTATCATCGCCCAAGCATCTTTTTCTTCAATTGGGATTATCCTGAAGGTTACGTCTTTGAGAATCTCCACGAAGATTCCACCGAGACCAAACATTATTGCGTGGCCAAACTGTGGATCCTCTGTGACACCGATAATGATCTCTCTTCCAGGCTTGAGCATTGGGGCTATCAATACACCCAAAATTTCCGCATCTGGCCGGTATTTCCTTGCATTTTCGTGAATTTCATCCCATTTCTGTTTGAGTTCTTCATCGTTTTTTATGTTAAGCATAACGACTTTTGCATCGCTTTTGTGGAGAATCTGTGGAGACATGAGTTTCATAACGACTGGATATCCTATTTCGTTTGCGTATTTTATGGCCTCATCGAGGGTTTTCGCAAGCTTTTCCTCTGGAAGTGGCAAGCCATAAGCTTTTAAAACCTGCTTTGCTTCGTATTCAACCAAAGCCTTCCTACCTTGGGCCAAAACCTCTTCAATCACTTTCAAAGCTTCATCTTTCATAATTACCCCCCCATAATAAGGAAATAAGGAATGGATCACTCCTCCTTTAACTTTTCAAGATATTTGGAGTATTGTACTAAGCCAGCTAATGCTCTAACTCCTCTTTCTGGTGTAGGATAGACGGGAACTCCTTTTTCTTCAAGTATCTTTGCATAATACTCTGTCTTTTTACCGCCCATGGCAACCGCAACTATTGGTTTTTCACTCTTCTTTGCGTAGTCCGCTAAGATTTCTATTATTTCCTCCTCATCTAAGAGCGGCACTTGGAAGAGAACGATTACCACTATTGCATCAACGTTTGGATCGTTTACAAAAGCTTCAATTGCATACTTGTATCTCTGGGCGTCGGTATCTCCAACGACATCAGTCGGATTTCCTGCAACTGCATGTGGTGGGAAGTGTTCCTTTAGATATTTGATGGTCTCTTCGCTAAGTTCAGCCATTTTAAGACCAAATTTGGCAACGGCATCACTTGCCATAACTCCCGCTCCACCACCGTCTGTAATTATTCCAACTCTGTCTCCTTTTGGAAGCTTGCACTTTGCAAATGCCTTTGCTACGTCAAACATGTGCTCAAAGTCTTCTGCCCTTAAAATCCCCGTCTGCTTGAACACTGCATCATAAATCACATCAGCCCCCGCTAGGCTTCCGGTGTGGGAAGATGCAGCCTTTGCACCATATTCTGTCCTTCCACTCTTAAGGGCTATAACAGGCTTTACCTTTGTTATCCTTTTCGCAGCTTCGATGAATTTTCTGCCATCTTTCACTCCCTCTATGTAGAAGGTGACGACCCTTATGGAGTCATCGTAAATGAAATAATCCATTAGATCAGCATCGTCTACGTCTATTTTGTTACCATAGCTTACCATCTTTCCGATTCCTATCCCAGCTAAAGCTGCCCAGTCAAGCATTGCTGCGGCAAAAGCACCACTTTGAGAAACGAAAGCTATTGGACCGCTCTTAGGTCTGTCCATTTTTTCCTCAGGTAGGAAAACCGTGTCAACACCTGTATCGGGTACGTAAACTCCAACACAGTTGGGTCCTATGACCCTTATCCCGTTTTCCCTTGCTATTTGAAGGATTTCCTCTTCCATTTTCTTTCCTTCTTCGCCGAGCTCTCCAAAACCACCAGTAATAATTACTACTGCCTTTATTCCCTTTTCTGCAATTTCTCTCATTGTGTTTGGCACAAAGGGAGCTGGAATTGATATTACTGCTAAATCAGTGTCATCTGGGAGTTCTTTGACGCTCTTGTATACTTTATACCCCTCGATTTCATCAAGCTTGGGGTTTACGGGGTAAATGTTGCCCTTAAAAATGCCCTGCTCTTTGTTCCTTTTGAAGTTCTCAAAAATAACGTTTCCAACTTTTCCTTTTTTGTTTGTGGCTCCTATGATTGCGACGGCCTTGGGTTCGAAGAAGGGTTTGAGTTCTTCGACAATTTTTGGGCTTTTCATGGTATCACCTCTAAAATTTTATGAATAAAGTTCCACTTGAACTTTATCTTCTTGTGTATAAAAGTTTTATGTAGGTAAAATAAGCTCCCTGATGAATCAATAAAGGCATTATTGCCCAAAAATTGAAAGAATATCAAATATTGCTGTGAAGTTCACTCAAAAATTTGAGACTTTTAATAGCATCGTCGAAGGTTTTTACCTCTAAAGACATGGGAACTTTGGGTAGTTTTTTCATTACCTCCCTCCAAGGGACCGTGCCTTCTCCTAGAGCCAAATGAGAGTCTTTTGTGCCGTCATTGTCGCTTAAGTGTACGTACACTATTCTGTCTCTTAAGAGTTCAATAAACTCGTCAAAGTTTCCAATTGTTGTGTTTAAGTGTCCCACATCAAATGTCACGCCTATGTTGGTTCCATCAACGAGTTCTGCTATCCTCTCTGGAGTTTGGCCATCAAGTATCCAGAAGGAGGGCATATTCTCTAAAGCAACCTTCACACCTATCTTTTCTCCTACTCTGTCTATTTCTTCTAGAGAGCGTTTTTGGACTTTTTCGTAAGCTTTGGGAAACTTTCCACTTAGTGGGGACTTGTGTGCTGGATGAATTACCACAAGCAAGGATTCCATTCTATGTGCTACCTCCAGAGTCTCAAAGATAATGTTGAGAGAGACTCTCCTTATTTTTTCGTTTAACGATCCTATGTTTATATCGCTGAATGGAGCGTGGATAACGCTTTTTAAACCGTTGTTTTCTAAAAACTCCTTGTGCATCTTATAGTTGTACCTGTTAAGCTCGTGATACCCTTCATTGACGATCTCAACAAAATCAACGTTGAGATTCTTAATTTTGTGGAGGGCGAGGCTTAAGCTTTTATCAAATAGACACTGAGTTGACACTCCTATCACTTTTTCTCACCGGAGAGGTATAAAGAAGAGGGTATAAAAATATCATCCTTGAGACTTTGGCAGGAAGGGAATAAGCCAGCTTAAAAAGCTATCTATGCTTCTTGTTTGTATGTATAATGTCCCGGTGCCATAGAACTCCGCTACAAGTCCTTCGCCACCAAAGATAGTGCTTTTTATTCCCCCAACCCTTCTTACCTTAAAATCGAGACCCTCTGTAAAGGCCACTAAATGGCCGGTGTCTATTATGAAGCGCTCATCTCTAAGCTCCTTTTTATATATTGCTCCAAAGCTTGAAAGGAATACTGTTCCATCCCCGGTTAGTTTAAGCAGAAAAAGCCCTTCTCTTGAGAAAAAGGTCTTTGCACCACCGAATTTAGTGTCTATCTCTATATTCTCAGAACTAGCTAAAAATGCTCCACTCTGGGCATATAGGGTTCCTCTTAACTCCAATGCCTCTATGTCTCCCATATACGGCGGGGCTAGGCCAATATTTCCTTTACCCCCTCTGGCTCTAAAGGTGTTTATGAATATGCTTTCTCCTCCAAGCATTGACCTTTTTAGGGCTTTAAAAACTCCGCCTGTCTTTGTTTCTATTTCTACATTTGGGCTCATATGAACCATTGCTCCGGGTTCTGCCTTAATGGCTTCCCCATCCTCCAATTCTACCTCAACCAAGCTAAAACTTGGTCTTTGAATAATCTCGTATCTCATTTATAACACCAAAAGAAATTTGGTGATTTGGGTATATAAGCCCTTTTATCTTATTTCTCTCTTCTCTATTTGACCTTTTGCGTAGGGGCAGAGATCCTGCAGGGGACACTCGTTGCATTTTGGGTTTATAGGCTTGCATATTCGTTTTCCATGGTCAACCATTGCATGATTCACATATATCCATAGATCCGTGGGTATTAATTGTTTGAGGTATTCCTCGACTTTCTCCGGTGAAACCTTCGGAGGAGCTAAGCCGAGCCTTTTGCTGATTCTGTTTACGTGGGTATCCACTGGAATCGTCTGCTTTCCAAACCCGTATGCTAAAACTATGTTTGCACATTTTCTCCCTATACCCGGGAGCTTCATTAGTTCTTCAATTTTATCTGGAACTTTACCACCATATTCTTCGAGAATTATTTGAGAAGCCCTTACTATCCATTCGCCTTTCGTTTTCCAGAGGCCAACACCGTTCTTCCTCAGAAACTCTTGCATCTCTTCAATGGGTGTGTTCGCTATTGTCTCGATGTTCTTGTACTTTTTAAACAACTCCCTCCACACTTTGTAAGTCACTTCATCCCTCATCCTTTGGGAGATTATGCAGTGGATCAGCGTTTTGTAAGGATCCCCAATGAGGATTTTTTCTCTAGGATAGGTCTCTATGAGTTTTTTGACTATCTCTTGGGCACGTTTTTTCTTTTCCTCCCAGCTCTCGTTAAATGTAAATCCATCAGACTTGGATGATTGTAAGTTTGTTTTCATTATGAACCACCAATACGGTATTTTTTGCAACCCTAACTTCTTTAAGTTTCTCGAATTTCTGGTTAAAAATCTTGTGCCCTCTTTGGTTTAAAATTAAAACCTCATCGTCAAAGACAACTGCAATAATGCTTTTTCCGAGAAGCAAATCTTTAATTTCCTTTTCAAATTCAAGTGTTGTGGAGAATATCTCTTCTTTGCTTAGCTCTATTGCCGTTAAGTCAGTGACCTTAATGACTTCTGGCTCTGCATATATGACCTTGAACTTGAGAGGCTTTCCCAGCAGGTCTATTTCCAGAACATCACCTTCTCTGACTTCTTTTCCCTTGAGCTTTGTTTTTATGACCTCAATGAAATCGGGAGTTAGAGGTGCCTCGAACAGGGGTTTTAATATGAGTTTCACGATTCCCACCCCAGTAGTTGTACTTCGTGAACTAATTAAGGGTTTTTAGGGACAAAGTTTATAAAAATATATCTTTTGATATATCTGGTGATATAATGGAAAGGCCAAAATATAGGGGATATTTGAAACTTCTTATCCTTCATTTGCTTGAAGAAAAACCTCTACACGGCTATGGTATAATGGCGGAGCTTGAGAAAAGGTACGAAATACCGAGCCCAAGTGCTGGAGCAATTTATCCTTTGCTGGCTAATTTAAAGAAAAACAAGCTTATTGAGGTTGTTGAGACAGAAAAAAGAGAGAAAAAACTCTATAGGATTACGGAGAAGGGAAGGAGTTATCTTCAAGAGCATCAAAATGAGCTGAAGGAGGCTCTTGAGAAGGTTGATCGTTTTAGAGAATTTTCTAGACTTGGAGGCAGGGAGTTGTTTAAAACAATAAGAGAAATTATGGAAGTTTTGCCCTCGCTTTCGGAGTCTCAAAAGGCTGAAATCTCGAAAGAAATTGAGAAATTTACGAAGAGAATAAAGCTGATACTTCTCGGAGGTGAGTAGAGTGTATGCCATTGAGGTTGAGAATCTCGTCAAGAAATATGGTGACTTTGAGGCTGTAAAGGGGATTTCCTTTAAGGTTAAAAGAGGAGAAATATTTGCCTTTTTAGGACCGAATGGTGCAGGTAAAACAACTACGGTTCACGTTCTAACTACTCTCCTAAAATTGACCTCGGGAAAGGCCATTGTAGCCGGACATGACGTGGTTAAGGAACCAATGGAAGTGAGAAAGAGGATAGGAATAGTGTTTCAAGATCCAAGCCTTGATAGGGAGCTGACTGCTTATGAAAACATGTATATTCACGGGAGGATATATGGATTGGGAGGGAATGAGCTTAAAAACAAAATAGAGGGGCTTTTGAAGTTTGTGGAGCTTTGGGAGTTTAGAGATAAGCCTGTAAAATATTTCTCAGGTGGTATGCAGAGAAGACTTGAAATTGCAAGGGCTCTTCTTCACGAGCCTGAAGTGTTATTTTTGGATGAGCCGACAATAGGACTTGACCCTCAAACAAGAGCCCACATCTGGGACTACATCAAAGCCATGAAGGAAGAGCACAACATGACGATCTTCCTAACCACCCATTATATGGATGAAGCGGAGCAGTTAGCGGATAGGATAGCGATTATGGATCATGGCAAGATAATTGCTGAAGGAACAGCAGAGGAGCTCAAAAAGCTTGTCGGCAATGATGTTATATATCTCAAACTTGAGGCTCCAGAAGACCTCAAATGTCTCAAGGCTGAATTCATTAGAGGATGCAAACTTTTATCGGATGGAAGGGTTAGACTTGAAGTTGTAAACGCCGCAGAAGCTTTGCCTAAGATATTTGATCTTGCTAAGGAGCGAAATGTGAAAATTGTCGAGGTAACTTACCACAGACCAACGCTTAACGACGTCTTTCTGTACCTGACGGGAAGGGAGATTAGGGATGAAGGGGAGACAAATACTTTGGCGTCAATGATAAGGATGAGAATGAGGAGGTGAAGTAAATGAGGGCTTTAACAACAATGGCATACAGACAGATCAAGCGATTTACACGGGCACGCTCAAGAGTTGTGGGAATGATAGTTAACCCATTAATATGGCTCGTGTTCTTCGGGCTTGGATGGAGTAAGGTTTTCGACAATCCAATGGCTAGGGCAATATTTGGAGGCGTTGACTACCTAACGTTCCTCGCTCCGGGTATATTTGCAATGACGATCTTCAATCAGAGCTTTATAGGTGGAGTCAGCGTCATATGGGACAAGCAGTTTGGCTTTCTCAAGGAAGTTTTGGTAGCTCCGGCTTCCAGAAAGGAAGGGATACTGGGCAGAATCCTTGGTGATTCCTTGGTAACCTTGACACAGGGGACGATAATTCTCCTCTTGACGTTCCTCTTAGCGGAGAACCTTAAAATTAGTGGTATTTTGTCGGCTTTGGGAGTTGGATTTCTCCTCGCGGTTGCGTTTTCAGGATTTGGAGTTAGCTTAGCCTTGAGGATGGAGAGCATGGAAGGGTTTCAGATGATAATGATGGTTCTCATGCTGCCGTTAATCTTTCTCAGTGGTGCAATGTACCCAATAGACACAATGCCCTCATGGATGAGAGCCTTAGCTTACATCAACCCCTTAACCTACGCAGTTGATGGAGCAAGACATTTCCTTGTTGGAGAAAACGTAACAAAATTTGCCCTAACAACTGACGTTGGAGTACTAGCGTTGCTGGCTCTTTTCCTTGTGGGAGTAGCCATGGCTGAATTTGAAAAAGCTACAATAGGTTGATTTTAGCTTTTTCCTATATCTTTAAATTTTTCATAGCTTATTTTAAGTGCCTCAACAAGAGGAAGTTTTTCTCCAGCAAAAAAGGCTAACATTGCTCCACCGCCCGTGCTTATATGGGAGATTCCCTTTATGTTGTACTTGTATATGCTTGCTATTGAATGTCCCCCACCAACAACTGAGAATGCCTCACTCTCTCCTATAGCCTTAAAGACCTCCACAGTACCCTTTGCAAACTCTTCTATCTCAAAGACTCCCATAGGACCATTTGCAACTATTATAGCAGCCTCCTGAAGTATTTCTCGATACTTTTCTATTGTCCTACTTCCTATGTCCATGATCGGTCTCTCGTCAAAAATCCATTTTTTATCGCTCAACAAATCTACTTCGACTCTCTCACCTTTGTATTCAACTGCAAAGTCTATTGGAGTTCTTACGTAAGGATAAAATTCATTCAATATCTTTTCCGCCCAATCTATGAGTTTTATTAATCCTCTTTTCTCAAGAAAGCTTATGTTCGCATCCCCAAGATCGAACCCCTTTGCCAGAGTGAAGATTTGGCTGACCAAACCGCCTGTTAAAATCAAGTCGGCTTTTCCGTTCCTCAAAACATTCTCTGCAACTCTAAGTGAGTCCTCAACTTTTGCTCCACCTAATACATAGATTTTGGGTTTTTCCTCGCTTTCATATGCCTTATTCAATGCTTTTAGTTCTCTCTCCATTAAAAATCCGGGTATCATTGGTTTTAACCTTGCAAAACCAACTAAAGAGGGCTGTGATCGATGAGCTGCGGCGAATGCGTCTGTAACTACGTAATCTATCAGGGGGCTAAGCTTCCTAACGAAATACGTATTCTCACACTTTTCTATGGGTGCTTGTTTGGTTTCCTCTGCCGCAAATCTGAGGTTCTCCAACATAAGTATTTCACCGGGTTTTAAAGAGGCTATCGCTTCCCTTGCACATTTTCCGAAGACATCTTCCACATATTTTACTTCGATACCGAGCAGGGAGCTTAGTATTTCGGCATGCTGTTCCGTGGTTAGGTAGTCTTCTTCATAGGGCTTGCTCTGATGAGTTCCAACAACAACCTTTGCGTTGTGTTCGAGTAGGTACCTTACGGTGGGTAAAACAGCCCTAAATCGGGCATCACTGATTATCTTTCCATTTTTGACGGGTGAATTTAAATCCGCCCTAAAAAAGACTGTTTTCTCGTGATAGTTAAATTCTGTCAGCTTAAACATTTTCTCACCTGAAAGAATGTAAATGAGAAATGGTTAAAAGATTATTTTAAACACCAATGGTGATAGGCGTATTATGCAAAACTAATTTATATGAAAAATCCCTATTTTATTATGTGAGCGTGATACTATGGGATGGACGTTGGAAATATTGAACTCTGCCTCTGATGAGGATATAATTCGTATCGTTCAACGACTCATTGAATCCTTGGGGTTTAAAGAAGCCGAGAGAATAAGAGCTGAAGAGTGGAAAATCGACTTCATAGCCTTACGTGAGGATCCAATATCTGGGCTTGAGAAGTATGCAATAAAGGTAAAAACAAAAGGGTTAGCATCTTCTAAGGAAGTTGAAGAATTTGCAGAGGCCATCATAAAAGCTAAAGCAGATAGAGGGATTTTTCTTTCTGTTAGTGGATTCACAAAAGATGCAAAAGTGCTCCTGGGGAGAGAATACAAGGGGAAAATAATCCCTTGGGATGGAGAGAGGCTCGTTAAGGAATTAAATGACAGGGAAATTCCAGTACCCCATGAGTTAGTTGAAAGGCTCAAAAGGGAACGGATGGAGAAAGAAGAAGAGGCCAAAAGAAGGGGCATGTTGAAGGTTATACGTTTGGATGCACCATTGTTATACTCGTTTTCACCCAATAAAGTTCTTGAAATGGTCATGTCGCTTATGGAATCTCGGTATAAAATCAAACGAGAGGACATTTTCCTAGAAGAGCTGGTAGTTGAGCTTTCTACCGGCTATATAATTCTGTGGTCTGCTAAAAAAGACACAGAGGAGGTAAAAGACAAAGCAGTAATTTTGTCAAAGGAAGAAGTAATCCCTTTTGTAAGCAGAGACGTTGAATTGGAAAGAAAAGTATCAAGAGCCCTCTTGGAAAGCGAGTCTGCAATAAAAGCTAGTGAAGTTGAAATAACATCCCCCATTTCTCAAAATGAGGCGGTGATAGCTCTCAAATTAAAACTTGCAGATGAACTTGAGATTCCCCAAACGAATATCTATCTAAGTTCTAGAAGGAAGGTTTATGTCCCGAATAGAGCTCTATTGACACTCAAAGTGGGCATAAATTCTGCCAAGGCTGAAGTCGATCTTAAAACGAATGACATCAAAGTAGACATAACCCCTCTTCCAAAGGAAAAGCTCATTGAAATAGCCAGAGAAGAGTGCAAAAAATCTCTCGGAGAGAACTCAGAAGAAATTTCTGTAGAGGAAAAAGATTCCGTAGCTATTATAAGTGGACAAACTAAACGGTTTGTTTTTGGGATTGCTTTGCACGTCTACAGTGGTAGGATTATGAAAAGAAAGTCAAAAATGAAACGGGAGGCAATATTCTCTGAGATTGCCAAACTGTATCCTGATGGAGAAGTGATATTCTTTGATGAAAAAGAAAATAGAGCAATAGTAGACGTGATGACTCCAAAAGGAGTCGTGGTTCTTGAATTCAACTTGGAAAATGGGGAGCATAAAGTAATTGCAAACCTCCTTCATCCTTATCAGATTGCAAATTCTGCCAAGAACCTTATTGAAAAGAATTTTGACATAAAGGGGCTTGAGCTTGTTGACTTCAAATTCTACGATGCAACCCATTTAGAGCTACTCCTTGAGAGTGTTGACGGGAAGATTAAGGTAAATGCCGATGGAAAAACGGGAGACATAATAGATTATTTCGTTGAGATAAGTCCTCAGAAAGCCAGAGAGATAATCCTCCAAAAATATAAGGGATGGGAAATAAAGAAGCTGGAGAAAGAGAATGAAGTTTACAAGGCTGAGCTTGAGAATGACAAATCTATTCTAAGAATATCCCTTAGCAAAGATGGAAAAATTTTGAACGAATTAGATAGACAGCTGAAAATTGAGGTGGTAAGGGAGATAGCGGAGAAATTCTTGGAAGAGAAAGGAATACCTGCAACCATAAAGGAGATAAAACTTAATGAGAACTGGAAAGTTAAATTTGTCGGAGAAGAAAGAGTGGGAGAGCTTCTGATAGGTAGAAGTTCTGGGGAAATACTAAAGAGCGACGTTTTCCTGACTGAGATAGTGATTGAGGAGAGCTACAAGAGGTATATACTGGAAAAGTTCAATGAAAAGAACCTCAATACGGAAAGGATAGTTGTTTACAAGGAAAAGGGATATGCAGTGATAAAACTAGTAGGCGATAAGTCGATTTACTATGCAAAGATAGATCTGAGAAGTGGCAAGATTTTGGAGGAAGACACGTTGCCCAAGAAAGGTTTGATGGCAAAGATAAAGAAAATCCAATTAGAGGCAAAATATAAATAATCAGGTCATCAAGAGGCTTTCAATTAATTTTATTGCCTCTACTATTTTTGTTTCTGGTACTTCTTCCTCTGGCAGTTCAAGGTTTATTACGAGTCTCTCTTCTTGTGCTTCCTCATCTAACCCGTAAACCTCGAGCTCCTCTACGTCTACGTCTTCAAAGAAGTTCTCGATCTCTGGCCCTATTACCTTCTTGTCATTTCCGTAAACTTCCACTCTAATAAGGTCATCTTTGGATGAAGCAACAACTGCTATTTCGTAATCACCAATTCTTTTTGTGAACTTGATAAGGTTTCCATAACCTAAAACCTCTTCAGTAAACCCAAGCTTTTTCATAACTCCCCTTATTCTCTCAATCTTTGCCTTCATCCTGTTTAGTATCTTATCTCTCAATTTATAACTCTCTTCGAGGGCTTTCTTTATGCCCTCACCAGCTTTTTCTACCTCACCTTCCCATATTCCGACTATCTTTATCCCAGAAGAAGTTGGTTTAAGCTCAATTTTTAGGTTCTCTATGTCAAAATCTTTTAAGTCTTCAATCTTAAGCTCGCTAAGGCTGAGTATCTCAAATTCGATTCTAACTAAATTGCCAAAAGCTTTCCCCTTAAATTTCAAAGGGCATCACCTAGAATGGGGAAGGCAAGTGGGTTTAAAAACTCTTCTATATGGGATCAATGAAAATAATAAAAAAGAGAGCAATCATTTCCTTCTCCTAAGTAGGGCAAGCGGGATCAGAGAGAATGCTAAAAGTGCTGCAGGCCCACATGTTGATTTGCTCTCTGTTGGAGATGTTGTTTTGCTTGTAGTTTGTGCTCCTCCTATCGTCTTTTCGAATGTTGCTTTGTTTCCATAGAAGTCCACAGCTACTGCTCTTATGGTGTATTCATCTGCATCAACCCCTGGAATTTCTGCCATAAAGTAGTCTGCTTGCCCCCCGCTTGACTGCACTGCTGGATATTTTGTGACTTTTCCGTTGGCTTCTATTTCCACGTAGATGTCTCTAATTCCAAGGTTGTCTTTGGCACTTATGTAAACCTTAAATGGCTTTCCTTTCATTGGTTTTGAAGGAGTCAAGTATGGAATGCTTATTTCAGGTTTTTCTGTGTCCTTGCCTTTGCTTATTACGAGCTGTGATACTCCTTCTGGAACGACTATTTCAAACAGTTCGTAGGTCTTATCTCCAATCTTTCTTTCTCCAAGAAGCTTGTAAGTGACGTTTGTAACACTTGCATCAACTTGTGCTCCTTCTGGGACTTCTATCGCAAACTTTCCGCTCTCTTCTCCGAGTAAGTTTATGAACTTGACGGCACTTCCAAAATCTGTCGTCCACCTAAATGTTATGAACTCCTGCGGGACTGGCAGTGAGATGAAGTCATTGAAAAGTGTTCCGAACATCTCTTCAATCTCTGGTAGTCTAACGTTGCCGTTTTCATCTATTTCAACTATTTTTGAGCCATACCATGTTGGGCTCCTGTTGGGTCTTGGAGGGTTTGTCTCTTTGTCTGGTGCTCCTGTTGATGTTGATGTTACGAACCAGTGCTCATTGCCATTCTTATCTACATAGATGTGAAGCTTGTCGTGGTGAATGTGCCCGCTCAACACGAGCTTTATGTTGTACTTCTCGACATCTTGGAGGAATCTCCTTGCTATATCTTCCGTTGTTTTCTCTGGCCCACCGATCCAGTAGTAGCTCACATACTGAGTTAGGTTTGCCCAATCTTTGTCGTCAAATGCAGTGAATCCTTCAATTCTTCCTCCAATCCACCCTTGGGGAGCGGAGTACCAGTATGGGTGATGGACAATCACTATTGGGATCTTGTCTGGGTGTTCCTCAAGGACTTTCTCCATCCATTCGAGCTGGTTCATATAAGGATGGGCTTCGTCTCCGTGGGAGTCTAGGGCTATAATGAGGAACTTTCCTATGGTGAGGTAATAGTCTGTTGGGCCTATTAGCTTGGGATAATAATTTGGTGGATCATCGTGGTTTCCTTTGACTATTATCGTTGGTCTTCCAGTTGCGGCTGCCCTAGAAATTATGTCAAAGAGCATTTTGTATCCTTTGCTATCTCCCGCGGTATCAACAACGTCTCCCGTGTTTATTATAACATCAACTCTGTTGTCCATGCTCCAGTAGGTGTATGCACTGTCTGTGGCAACGTAGCTGTGGAGTGGAACGATCAGACCTCCATCACAAAGTTCTTGTATTTTCTTAATATCCCTTTGGAAGTATTCTCCGCATACGTAACCGAACTTAGTCCCGCTGGTAACGTGGGTATCGCTTACGTGTGCTATTCTAAGCACCTTCGGATATTCTTTAAGAACCCATACACCATTGGGTATAACTACCTCTCCTTTGTTCGACTTAACTTGAAGGAAGTAAACATCTGGAACGACATTTTCGGGTATTTTGGCTTTTATTATATTTCCTTTTTCTAAAATTTCAAGCTTATATGGGCCGTTCATAACTGAAACAATTGTAAGCTCTGTAATATCAACGCCTTCTTGAGGCTGTATTTCTATTGTCTCTCCTGGAAGTGTTATAGCAGGAGCTCCGGGCATTGGCATCTTTAGGACATCTCCCGGGAGTGCTTCTGCACTTGCTGAGTTTACATTAATCAAGGACAAAGTCAGAAACGCCAGCAAAAATGCAAGTGTTCGCCTCATGGTATCACCAAAATAGTAGAGAACTCAAACGTTAAAAAAGTTGCCGCTCTTCTCAAGGGTTCCATCTTAACGTTGCAACTGCAAACCCCATAATCTTCTCTGCGAGTTCACTCTCCCCTCCAAGCTTTTTGTAAAGCCTATAGCCTTCCCAAATCTTGGAATAGAGCTTTTGAGCTTCCTTTACGTTTAATGATCTAGTTGCCACATACAATCTTGTGAGGTGTATAGCCATCTCCAGCAAGTAGAAGTCAGCCCGGCTGAGAGGAGGGAAGAATAATGGGTGTATATCTTCATATGTTGGAACCAGTGAACACTCTAAAACACGTGCTTTTCCCAATTCGTCCTCTATTTCCCTTTCAACGAATTCTATTCTCCCTTCTATACTGGGAAGGCCCTTTATCTTCTTGATAGGGATCGATTTCGCATTTTCAAATTCTACTTCAACTGGTAGGTTAAGAGCGGCTTTTACCAATAGCTCGACGTCCCACGTTATGTGGAGGACTCCATAAGGATGCTCTTTTATATCATTGGCGCTCTTACCCTCAAAAAGCCTGAAATTCAATCTGTTGTCCTTTCTAGTAATCCCTACTGGGGTTATATTTGACTTCGTTGTAAGGAGGACTTCGTAGATCTTTCCCTCTTTTAAAATTTCCATTGCTCAACCCCCAAAGGAAAAAAGAGAATTAGAGACTTTGTTTGGGAAGCACAAGGACATCGTTTCTGTCTATGTAGAAGGTCACTTCCCCTTGGGGTCTTAGATGGGCAACGTCTTTATCGTTTATTGTTCTGGCGATTATCCTCTTTTCTCCAAACAGTCCAACGACTTCAATGAAAAATCCGTAGTACTCTATAAGGTCAACTTTGCCCGTTATTGCCACGGCATTTTCAATAGGATGTAAGCTGATGCGCTCTGGTCTTATCACTATGACAACTTTATCGTTTTTGTCTTTGTATGTAAGCCCATCAAGTCTGAAGTTTTCAAATTCAACCGTTACTTTATCTCCCTCTCTTTCCACAACTTCAGCTGGAATTACATTGGTTTTTCCCATAAACGATGCGACAAACTCGGTTTTTGGCTCTTCGTAGATTTCCTTTGGTGTGCCCACTTGTTCTATCTGTCCTATGTTCATCACGGCTATCCTATCGCTTATCGCCATTGCCTCTTCCTGGTCGTGAGTGACATAAAGAACTGTGATTCCAAGCTCCCTTTGTATTCTTCTTATTTCCGATCTCATCTCCAGCCTAAGTTTTGCATCTAGGTTTGAGAGGGGCTCGTCAAGCAGAAGTAGCTTTGGCTCTACTACTAGGGCTCTTGCTATCGCAACTCTCTGCTGCTGACCACCACTGAGCTGTGTGGGGTATCTATCTTCATATCCTTGGAGTTTAACTAATTCAAGGGCCCACTTTACTCTTTTTTCGATTTCTTGTTTGGGGAGCTTTCTTATTTTGAGTCCGTAAGCAATGTTGTCGTAAACTGTCATGTGGGGCCATAATGCGTAGTTTTGGAAAACTAGGACGGCTCCCCTTTCACTTGAGCTTTTGTAAGTTACCTCTTCATCGTCGAAGTACAGATGTCCTTCGTCGGGGAAATCTAAGCCGGCGATTATCCTCAATGTGGTCGATTTTCCACACCCACTAGGCCCGAGTAATGTGAACAGTTCTCCGTGTTTTATGTGAAGATCGATACCTTTCAGGGCAACGGTTTCACCGAAAGTTTTCACTATGCCCTCAAGCTTGACTTCAACCATATTCTCACCTCATGTTAATCCAATGAATGAGTACCTTTGCTTTGTGATAACATTAACCACCACAATCGCGGTTATCTGAACCACTATAAGCAAGACTCCCAATGCTGCTGCTATGTTTATGCTACCCGCTGCAGACATCAAGACTTCTTTCATGAATGCTGTTATCGGAGCTTGTGCCATGTTTATTGAACCGAGGGTTATTCCAACGCTTGTTTCGCTCATTGAATAGACAAAGCTCAGCATTGCCCCACCAAAGACGTTCAAAGATATTAGCGGCATTAAAATTCCTGTTATCGTTTTCCATCTTGAAGCGCCGAGGTTTATGGATGATTCCTCTAGGGATACATGAACTTGCTGCAGGCCCGCATAAACAGATCTTGCTGCAAATGGGAGCCTTCTTATGGAGTAAGCAAGTATCAGCACCAACGCCGGATTAAATCCATAAAGTGATGTTGGATTTAGCGGTGAATTCTCTGGAGTTACCGCTGAGAAGAAATAGAAGTATCCCATTGCAACTACAATTCCCGGTACTGCAATCGGGAGTATCACTATACTCTCCAGTATAGGACTTAGAACACCTTTGAATCTGCTTGTGGCATAGGAAGAGGTTATTGAAAGGAGCACTATGAGGATTACAGCAGCTCCGGAATATGTAAGGCTGTTTACGATGAACCTTCTGACGTCAGGGTTCAATATCATCTCCTTGATATAGTCAATTGTAAAGCCTTGTGGAAGGACTGTTGTAGTCCATCTCTCAGAAAAGGCAAGCATGATCACACCCAATTGCGGAAAGATTGTAATTAACAATGCTGGGAGGAGGACCAAGTATATTAAGAGAGCTTGCCATGGTTTTGGATCGCTTATTCTCGGCTTCCACCTTCCACCTTTACTTAGCATCGCATATTGTCTCAAGCTTACGTACTTTCTTATGCCGAGGAAAGCAATTATTGCTAGGGTAAGCATTATTATTGAAAGAGCCGCTATTTCGGGGCTTCTTTCTCCGAGGCCATAGATGAACTTGCTGAATATCTGGTATGACATAAGTTTCTTGGCCAATGGGTCTCCGTGGAAGACGATTGGTGCTGCTAAGTCTTCAAGGCTGAATATAAAGACTAGGGTTGCCCCTGCAGCAATTCCAGGGAGAGCGAGGGGGAATGTTACCGTTCTGAAGAGGTGAAATCCCCTGCTTCCAAGGTTTTCTGCCTGCTCCTCAAGGGTTGGATCTATGTTGATAAAGCTCGCATAGGCATTCAAGTAAACGATTGGGTAATAAGCCATAGATTGGGCTAAAACTACACCGGCTAAACCATCTATTTTAATTCTAAACGGAAGGATGTGGAGGACTTCGTGGAAGATGTAGTTTATGAGCCCAAATTCGCTAAACATCTGCTTTATGACATAAGCATTCACAAAAGGAGTTACCAACAATGGGATAAAGAGGGCAATCCTAAAGAAGTTCTTCCCTTTGAAGTTGTATCTCGCCATTACAAAGGCAAAGACGGTTCCCAAAATTGCCGTAAAGAGCGTTACTAATGCGGCAACAACAAGAGAGTTTAGCACAACTCCAAAATCCAAACCCCTGATTAAATATAAGCTCTCACCAGTTGAGGTTGTTAACTTTTGAGCGAACTCTCCTTGTGGAGGGAGTTGGATATAGTAAGAATCCATCAATATGCTCTTAAACCAGTGGAGGGAGATATTTCCATCATATGTAAAGGCAATGAGCAGCATAGACAAAACGGGAACTATCAAGAACACTATCAGATACAAGAGGGGAAAAATGTAAGAGAAAGCGACAAGGGGCTCAAACAACGGAGTCCCAAACAGTCTTTCACTCCATTTGCTAACCTTCATCCTTGCACCTCCGCGAGGACACTTTGGTATTTTTCTCTTGCAGCGTCTCTCCATTCTTGCATTAGGGTGTCTCTAAATGAAGAATCCTTTGCAAGCCTGTCGTTGATCTTCTTTGCATATTCTTCTGTTAAGGTTACAGTTTCTCCAGTATCTGGATCTTTGAACTTTACAGGCTCAAGGAGCTTAGCTTTCAGCTCTTTGTACTTGTCCTCACTTATCTTCCCTTCCTTGTAGGCTTTTACTAATGAAACCCATGCTCTGTGGAGTTCTTGGTTTGCATCGACTAATGTAGCTTTGAAGTAGAGTTGCATTGAGTTCACCGTTGCTAGGGCTTCATTGTCATCGAATTCTATTCCCTGTGTCTTTAAGGCACTCTCATAGGCCTTCTTTAGGTCGGGTCTCTTTTGTCCTTCAGGAGTATCAAAGACACTTGGATTGACTGGCAGTCTGTTTATCTCCTCATCAAGCCATATCTTCTGTCCCTCTGTTAGAACCCAATAGATAAATGCCTGTGCAGCTTCTTTGTTTTGGGAGTTTACAAGAAGGGCTATAGGATCACCGTTTATAATACTCTGTCCCTTTGGAATGATGTATTCACAAGCTGGATTCAGCTTCATTGCGGTGTATCCATAAAAGTCAATTGTGTTTCCAACGGCTATGTCTCCGGCAATTACGGCTTCTCTAACGGCGTCACTGGCATCATAGATCTTTGAATTTGCAGCAATTAGTGTGAGAATCTTCCATCCCTCGTCCCATCCAAAAGCCTGAAGAATTATCTGGTAAATCCTTGTGTTTGAAGTACTTCTTGTAGGATCGGCAATTCCCACTTGGGGTGGATCCATTGCAAAGGTCTCGCTTGCTATTTCTTCCCATCTCTGGGGAACAGGAAGGTTCCATCTCTTAAGAACGTCATGATTCACGGTAAATCCAAATGAAGATAAAGCAGCTGCAATCCAGTATATTTTCCCATCATTTCCTTTTCTTACCATGGGCATTCCAGCAATTGTTTCTTGAATCTGGGTGCCAATAAGCCCCAGAACTTTTTGATCATCTATAGGAGCAAGGTAATTGTTCTTGAAAAGATCGTCAAAGAGTGTTGGGCCTCCTCCCCATCCAATATCGGCTCCTTTTTCTATGTAAGTTGGCCATAATGACTCAGGAGCCTTTATGAACTTTATATCCTTAATATTGTATTGTTTTGCTATGTCGCTTTGGAGGAACATCTTCTTTGCCATCACTTGTATTGTCACGTCATGTCTCGTTAAAACGACAAGGGTTATTCCTTTTCCTTCTGTCTGTGTTCCTGTTTTGGTTTCTCCTCCGATACATCCTGCGGCAACTACACTGAACAACACGATGAACAAAACCGAAAGGCTCGCAAATTTTTTCATCAATGCTCACCCCTTTTGAAGTTCAGGTGCCTATTTTTAAATTTTGTCATAAAAATGTTAAAAGTTTAAAAGAAGGGAAAGATACAAGACTACTTCTTTCTTCTAAAGACCAGTGGGATTAGGATTAGGCCTACTAAAGCTGCTGGGCCGCAAACTCCTCCTCCACCGCCACCGGTTTGGGTTTCTGTTTTTGCTGCTTGTTCTAATGACCAGTGGATAATGTTTGTGACGAACGCTGGGCCATCTAAGTCAACACCGTGGTACTTTGCCTCCCATGTTGGGGTGTAGTCACCGTATGGGCTTTCACCGCTTACTATGAGAACGCTTTGCTTTCCATTGTCGAATTTAATTATCTCAACTGCCAAGAGTGGGAATACTCCAGTTTCTCCAGCTGTATAGGCATTTGCCGGTGGGTCGTTGTTCTCCACAATAGTACCGTCTTGTGAAGTCTTTACAATCCTATAAACGTTCTCTGGAATGTTTCCATCAACGAGTTTTTGCCAGTTTCCATTATCATCAACCCATGCAACTACTGCCGGGCCGTGGTAGAGGACTTTTCCTCCATGTTGGAAGTTTTGTGTGAGCTTTTCTTTGTCTGGGGTGTTGTCATCTGGCTGCACGAGACCAACAACTCTATAAGATGCTCCGGCGTTGCTTGTTGGGTCTTCAACAGAACAGAGATCAATTCTTAAGTGTCCAACACCGAGTTGTTCAAGAACGGAGTTTGCGATGTCTTGGGCTTGGGGACCGCTACCATAGTCACTATCGGCGGCAACCCAAAGAACTTTTCCACCTTGCTTAAACCACTCTGCAATGGCTTGGATTTCATCTGGTTGGAATGGGCTTGTTGGTTGGCCGAGGATAAGCATGTCAACGTTTGCAAGGGCATCGGCGGTTATCTTTTCTCCCAGGTGCTTAATGCCTAGAGTATCTGCGGCCATTGGATCGCCGAAGTAGCCCCATTCGACATCAGTAATAGTTTTTACAATTCCGTGGGCGAGAGTTTTGTTGGTTCCGTATTCAAGGACGTCCTCTGCGAGGTACTTCTCGTTTTCTCCGTGGGCTAAATCTACCGCAACTGTTGCTGCACTAGCAAAAGCCATACCAAAAAGACCAAACAACACAAAAACTGAGATTAGTATTGAAAGCTTCCTCATGGCGTTCACCAAAGTATTTTATAAAACTTGAAAGTTATAAGATTTTTGACTGTGGTGCGTGTTTCAAAGAAATGCTTAAAAGAGTCATTTCGTAGGTGAAGGTAGGTGGTGTAAATGGATATTGAAGAGAAAATAAGCTTGATAACGAAAAAACCTACTGAGGAAGTGCTGACACTTGAGAATCTTAGACATTTGCTGGAAATTGGAATGCCCTTGCAACATTACATTGGATTTGAAATAAGCGGTTACATTCATCTTGGCACTGGATTAATGGCTGGTGCAAAAATAGCCGACTTCCAAAAAGCGGGGATAAAAACGAGGATATTCCTTGCGGACTGGCACAGCTGGATTAACGATAAGCTCGGTGGGGATCTTGAGGTTATACAGAAAGTTGCCCTAACTTATTTTAAGGAGGGCATGAAGCAAAGCATTAAAGTCATGGGCGGGGATCCAGATAAAGTAGAATTCGTTCTGGCTAGTGAGATTCTAGAGAAAGGCGATTACTGGAGGACTGTTATTGATATTTCAAAAAACGTCACCCTGGCAAGAATGATGCGATCTATAACGATTATGGGAAGACAGATGGGAGAAGCAATTGATTTTGCGAAGCTCATCTATCCAGCCATGCAGGTTGCAGATATCTTTTACCAAGGAGTCAATATAGCACATGCTGGAATGGATCAAAGAAAAGCCCACGTCATTGCTATTGAGGTTGCTCCAAAGTTGAGATACCATCCCCTCGTTTGGGAAGGGGAAAAGGTAAAACCCGTTGCTGTTCACCACCACCTCCTCTTAGGTCTCCAAGAGCCTCCAAAATGGCCAATTGAAAGCGAAGAGGAATTCAAAGAGATCAAGGCAGCAATGAAAATGAGCAAGAGCAAGCCCTATTCAGCTGTCTTCATCCATGACAGTCCAGAAGAGATAAAGCAAAAGCTTAGAAAGGCTTTCTGTCCAGCAAAGGAGGTTAACTACAACCCAGTGCTTGACTGGGCTGAACATATAATCTTTAGGGAAGAGCCAACGGAATTCACAATTCACAGGCCAGCAAAGTTTGGTGGAGATGTGACGTATACAACATTCGAGGAACTCAAGAAGGATTTTGCTGAGGGCAAGGTACATCCCCTCGATTTGAAGAATGCCGTTGCAGACTACCTAATAGAACTCCTCAAACCTATTAGGGAATACTTTGAGAAGCATCCAGAACCGCTGGAGCTTATGAAAGAAGTGCAGATAACCAGATGATCCTTTTTTCTTTTTTAAAATTTGAACAGAATGGTGCGGGGGCGGGGATTTGAACCCCGGAACCCCTACGGGACGGGACCCTGAATCCCGCGCCTTTGGCCAGGCTCGGCAACCCCCGCGCGTTAGTAGATGAATTCTGCAGAACTTTTAAATCTTTCTAATTGATATGGTTTTAATCCTCGAGCCATATCTCTATTCTCTGAACTCCTTTTCCTATACTTGAGCGTTTAAGCTTCTTTATGTGGCCGATTTCTCTAATATCTTTTACATGTGTTCCTCCACAAGGCAGGATTTCAAAGTCCCTGATTTGGGTTAACCTTTTCTCTCCTTCCCACCAGATTTTGACTTCGCCTCCTTCATCAACGTAGCGGTTAAAAAGCTCGATTATCTTTTCTTTGTATTGGTTAAGGTTTTCGGGATATCTTACATCGTATCTACCCTTCTCTGAACTCATGCCGCTTCCATGTAGCTGCCAGTTTCCTTTTCCAAGAACTTCATTAAATACATGGTCTAAGAGGTGCAACGCTGTGTGTATTCTCATGAGCTTATAGCGCCTTTCCCAATCGAGTTTTAATTCTACTTCATCCCCAATGCTGAAGGCACTCGCATCTTCAACGACATGCCAGATATTTCCATCTTCATCTTTGTAGACATCTAGAACTCTAACTCCGTTTATAGTTCCCGTATCGTGGGGTTGCCCCCCTCCAGTGGGGTAAAATATGGTCTGGTCTAAAAGCAAGGCATTCTCCTTTATCTGGACTATCTTTGCCTTGGCTTCCTTCAAGTATGCATCCTCATAATAAAGTTTTCTCGTCATTTATACCACCTAATCAAAGAATATTAAAGAGAAATTAAAAACCTAATGCTACCTCTTCTTTAACATGAAAAGGGCAATGCCTATTAAAACTGCCGCTCCTGCTATTCCGGCTATCTGAGGGGTTGTTAAGTTTATTTTGTTTTCTTCTGATGGTAGCCTATACTTGATGTACGCCCTTGTAACGTTCCCTAAAAGGGACTGTATGTCCTCAAAGGGGGCACCGTATCTGACGAAAACGTTTGCTGTTATCAAAATTTTGTTTCCTTCTATTTTTGTTAAGAGAGTGTATCTGTTCCCCTTGACTTCCTTGCTTATATTCTCTGGAACTTCAACAATTTCCGCTTCTGGTGGAAGAATAAATTCAATTCTTAGGCTCTGATTTATCTCGTTTTGGGCTCTGTAGCCCAGCTGTGAGGGATTCAGAAGTGTTGGATCAAAGGAATATTCGTAGGTTCCGTTTACTAACTTAGTGAAGTTCTTCAAGACATAGTTGGCTTCTATTGTCAAGGGTCCCTCTTTATCCAAGCCCAATATGCTTGCATTTGCATCCTCCACGGTTATTCCTTGAGCTGCCATTCCTTGGAGGTAGTTTTGGAGGATCATGTTGGTAACATTCTCGGCTCCCATAAGGTTTATTTGAAGCTTCATGAGTTCTATTTGCTCCTTTGGCTCAAGGTATGTTTCCCTTACAAGAAGGTTGGTAGTTCCATCCTTTGAAATCTCTGCTTTTATATACTGCTCAGTTTTTACAGGTTGATACGTTTCCTCCCCTTTGTAGGGGGCTGTGTAATGAATATAAAACGCATTGTAGTCCCCGAAGAGCGCCCTGAATCCGTCTGGAGATAGGTTTTCTTCCAAGTAAATATCGGAGCTTACGATAATTTTATTCCCTTTAACTTTTGACCTTACGTAGAATTTGCTTTGTCCAAATTCCTTTGTGTATGCTTGGGGGTATTCAACCAGCTCTGCTCCTTCCGGAAGCTCTATAATAAATAAGTTATGGAGTTCTATTTTTTGAGGCAGTCCAGTGTCTGGAACTGGCATTGTTCCATATCCTCTAGTTGGATCCACTACTATTTCCCAGTAGTCATCATATGAATAGTACTTGGCAAACTTCTCTGCATACGCTGTAAAAACTACCGTGAAGTTGTCCTCCTTAATGCTAACCAGTTTGAACGTTTGGTTTTTAGTCCTTATTCCTGCATTTGCTAAACTGGCAATGTAGTTGTCCAGCTGCTCTTTTTCGAACTTTGCTATTGCTTCTTCTTCACTCATGTTTGTTTGGTTTAATATACTTGCGATCTCTTCTTGTATCTTGTCCTTAGGCCCTAGGATAGAAGTCATTACAGTTATTTGAGCATCCCCGTTTTGAAGCACCTTAACTTTGAGCGTAAATTCTTCTTTATAGTAATCCACAGTCTCTGCTTGGACAAAAGAAAGGCCTAGAAGGAGAATTATTAAAAAACTTCCTAACTTTTTCATTTTTATCCCCCAATTTCTTTTTCTAAAAACCAAATGGTGGTGGAGTATTTAACTCTATCCCTCATAAATTGAAAAAGAAGAGGAAATCACCACTTACTCTCGTCAAGTTCTCCCTCAGTTTTTGCGACTATTGTTGTTCCTGCTAGGTCACCGGTAACGTTAACCATTGTTCTGCCCATGTCGAGGATAGCATCAATTCCGAGTATCATTGCGTAAGCCAAGGCAACGGGAGTTCCTGGCTCTAGGTGCAGTCCGACGCTCTCCAAGACCATTGCGAGCATTATTGCTCCAGCTCCAGGCACACCAGCGGTTCCAATTGAAGCCAGAACTGCCGTGATTACTATCACTAACTGCTGGCTAAATGGTAAGGGCTGTCCAATTGCGTAGGCAATGAACATTGCACAAACACCTTGGTATAGAGCAGTTCCGTCCATGTTAATTGTAGCACCTAGTGGGAGGGTAAATGAATAAATACTTCTCGGCACGCCCATGTTCTCTTCTGCAACACGCATTGTTACCGGTAAGGTACCGCTTGAGCTTCTTGTGACGAATGCTGTTACCATAGCGTCCTTAGCCTTGCTGAGGAACTTGACTAAGTCTAAGCCGAATATCTTAAGGAGGAGTCCATAGACAACCACTATCTGAATTGTCAAGCCTAGGTATACTGCTACTGTAACTTTTGCCAGAGGTCCGACGACTTTTACCCCTTGGGTTGCCATGATGTAGGCTATTAAGGCGAATACACCTATTGGGGCGTACTGCATAACTCCTCTAACGATCTTGTACATCGCTTCCGCTAATCCATCAAAAGCATTGTAGAGTGTTGTTGCTGAATTTTTAATTCTCTCATTTTCGCTGTTCATGAGATAGCTAAGGGCTATTCCCAAGACAATGGCGAAGAATATCGTTGGTAAGACTGCACCACTTGCAAGGGATGCAAAGGGATTTGTGGGCACGATGTTTAGGAGGGTCTGCACAAGAGAAGGTGCCTGTGCCTGTATTGCCTTTCCTTCTCCTGCTCCGAGTTGTAGTCCAAGGCCGGGCTTGAAGAGGTTGGCCATTATAAGTCCTATGAACACTGCAAAGGCTGATGTTACCAAGTAGTAGACCACTATCTTTACACCCACTCTTCCGAGTCTTGCTGGACTTATGCTTGCTGCACCGACGACCAGTGAAGCTAGAACTATTGGCATCACTAACATCTTTAAGAGCCTAACAAAGAGGTCTCCGAGAGGTTTTATTGCAGTTGCTGCTCCTGGGTGTCCAATGGCTCCTACTATCAACCCGTACACTGCACCTAAAATCAGTCCGATAAATATTTTTCTCAAAATTGGGTATTCAAGATAGCTTTTTAGGAGCCCCATTGGGCTCACCTCCGAACATTGGTGTTATATAGCAGTCTATGGCGGGAGAATTTTGTACTTTGTAGTATATAACTTTTTCCAAAAAAATACAAAATATAGGGGGTTATTCGAACCTTAATGAGACATCCCCATAAAGAATTTTTTCTTTTCTTCCGTCCTCAAGCTCCAAGATTAACGCGCCAAGATCATCAATGTCTAAAGCTTTCCCCCTAATCTCGCCCTCTTCTCTTATTACTTTGACATCTCTGTTTAGAAGTGCTTTCTCTCTCCACTTTTGCAGTATTTTCTCGTCATTCCCACGTAGAAACTCCTCGTACCAGTACTCCAACCGGTCTACAATGGTTTTAAATATCTCCTCTGTGGGAATTTGCACTCCTAGAACATTACTTATTGATGTTGAGGTGCTTAAGAGTTCTTCCGGAATTGGGTTATTGACGTTTAGCCCAATGCCTAGTACTATGTAGTAAACCTCCCTTTCTGAAAAACTCCCCTCTGCTAAGATACCACATATCTTTTTTTCATTTACAAGGACATCATTGGGCCATTTTATCCTAGCATCTATTCCAAATCTTTCTAGGGTTTCAACAACGGCTATTGCTCCAAGAAAAACTATTTTAACTATATGATCAGGGGTAGTTTTTGGTTTTAATATCACACTCATCCACAGCCCGCCCCTGGGAGATGCCCACATCCTAAACTTCCTACCATAGCCACTTTTTTGAGTATCAGCCACTATTATGGTTCCTTCCTCTTCATCAAGGGCTATTCTCTTAGCATATTCGTTGGTTGAATCTATTTCCTGAAAGTATATCACTTTCTTTCCAATGTTTTTAGTGTTAAGGCCGAGCATTTGTTTCACCATAATATATTTTGACATGCGGGATTATTTAGTTAACGATAGGTTTAAATTTCCTCTTCCCTATGTATCACCAGAGGTGAATAGTATGGAAGCATACAACAACATTGGGATTAGGAGGAGACTTAGGAGGTTTTTTAGAAGGGATGGGAGGGCTTTGATTTTTGCAATGGATCATGGATTTGAACATGGGCCAACTGATTTTGAAGAAAACTGGGAACACATCAATCCAAAAATCATAATTCGAAAAGTTGTCAGAGCTGGGATAGATGGAGTAATGATGCTCCCAGGAATAGCGAGAATATCTGGAGAAGAGCTTGTTGGTAAGGATGTCGGTTTGATGGTAAAACTTACCAGCAAAACAGAGCTCAGACCAAAGGAAGAGTGGCTTATGCAAGATCAGCTCGGGTTTGTTGAAGATGCGATTAAACTTGGAGCCGATGCCGTAGCAGCAACGGTTTACTGGGGAAGTCCATATGAGGGAGCAATGATGAGACAGTTTGCGGAGATAGCAAGCTACGCTCACGATTTAGGTTACCCCGTTGTGCAGTTTGCCTATCCTAGGGGACCATACATTAATGAAAAATACGGCAAGAAAGAGGACTATAGAGTTGTTATGTATGGAGCAAGGGCTGCTGCAGAGATGGGAGCAGATATGATTAAAACTTACTGGACTGGGTCAAGGGAAACATTTGCCAAAGTTGTTGACGCCGCTTCAGGCGTTCCGGTTCTCTTAAGTGGTGGAGCGAAGACAGATAATCCTCTGGATTTCTTAAAGCTCGTCTGGGAAGTTATTGAAGCTGGAGGAAGCGGAGCAGTTGTTGGAAGAAATATATTTCAGAGAGAAAATCCGGAGCCGATGATTAGAGCACTGTTGAGGGTAATCCACAGAAATGAAGATCCAGAAGAGGCCGCAAAGGCTGAAGGGTTAATTTGACTTTTCTTGCCTTTTTTATTCAAATTTGTCCAGTGTGATTTTTAAACCCCCTTTCTAAACATCTATTGGGTGGTGGGAATGGTTGAGATAATTGATACCACATTTAGGGATGCTCACCAGTCACTTATTGCTACAAGACTATCAACAAGGGATATGCTTCCAATAGCCGAAAAAATGGACAAAGTCGGCTTTTACTCTATGGAAGTATGGGGCGGAGCAACTTTTGATGCAGCTCTAAGGTTCCTAAGAGAAGACCCTTGGGAGAGATTAAAGCTTTTAAGGGAGCACATAAAGAGAACAAAACTTCAAATGCTGCTTAGAGGACAAAACGTTGTTGGCTACAGGCATTATCCAGATGATGTAGTGGAAAAATTCGTTGAACTTGCTTACAAAAATGGAATTGACATCTTTAGGGTCTTTGATGCCTTAAATGACGTTAGGAATATGAAAACCGCAATCAAAAAGGCCAAGGAAGTGGGGGCTGAAGTTCAAGGAGCAATAAGTTACACTACCGGGAAGATATTCACTTTAGAGTATTACCTCCAGAAAGTTGATGAGCTAATTGAGCTGGATGTTGATTATATCACAATCAAGGATATGGCTGCTCTTTTGGATCCCCAAATGGCCTATGAACTTGTGAAGGAGATCAAAGACCGCTATGGGGTAAAGGTCAATGTTCACACTCACGCAACAAGCGGTCTAGCCTCAGCAACCTACTTAAAAGCAGTTGAGGCTGGAGCAGATTTTATAGACACGGCAATTTATCCTTTAGCGAATGGTACAGCTCAGCCTGCAATTCAGAGCATCTATTACTCTTTAAAAAGCGAAGACAAGCCTAAAGTTGATATGAAGCTGATTTTTGAAATCTCTAAGTATCTGCGGAGGATTCTTGAAGAAAAATATGAGCACCTAATGAACAAGAGGGCTCTCCATGGAGATCCAAACGTTCTAATTCACCAAATTCCCGGCGGTATGTATTCAAACCTTATCTCCCAGCTCAGAGAAATGAAGGCTCTCGATAAGCTTGATGAAGTTCTAGAGGAAGTACCGAGAGTTAGGGAGGAACTCGGCTATCCACCTTTAGTAACGCCAACTTCTCAGATAGTTGGCACTCAGGCAGTGTTCAACGTTCTGTTTGGAAGGTATAAGATGATAACCGAGGAAACAAAGAACTACGTAAAAGGTCTCTACGGCAGACCCCCTGCTCCAATAAAAGAGGAAATTAAGAAGCTTATCCTTGGAGATGAAGAGCCGATAACTGTTAGACCTGCCGATTTACTTGAACCGATGCTTGAGAAAGCGAGAAAAGAACTTGAGGAAAAGGGTTACCTTGAGAAGGAAGAAGATGTGGTGACTTACTGCCTCTTCCCACAGGTAGCTTTGGAGTTCTTTGAACTTAGAAAGCAAGGGAAGCTCAAGCCAGTAGAAGAGAAGCCCAAGGGTAAAGTGATAAAGGTCTATGTGGGTGGAAGAGAATATGAAGTTGGAGTTGAAGGGGTAAATCTTGAGGGGTTGTTTATTTCGGCTTATGTCCCTTCTGAAGCTCCTACTCTTGCTCAGGCTCCTTCAGCACCAGCTCCAGCAACAGCTTCTGCTCCGGTATCGGCTCCTTCTGCTTCGGTTGGGGTTCCTTCAGCTCCAGCAGCCGTTGGTGAGAATGTGGTTTCTGCGCCTATGCCTGGTAAGATTCTTAGGGTTTTGGTTAGGGAGGGTGATCAGGTTAGGGTTGGTCAGGGGTTGCTTATTTTAGAGGCTATGAAGATGGAGAATGAGATTCCTTCGCCTAGGGATGGTGTTGTGAAGAGAATTCTTGTTAAGGAAGGAGACACCGTCGACACCGGCCAACCACTAATAGAACTCACTTAAATTACTCTCCATTTTTTAGTTTTTACTTTAAACAGTGGGGAATTTGAGTGTTTTTGCTAATTTTTGGTACACTTATCAAAATTTGTTCATAAAAATGCCCAAATTTCCGAAAGACATATATATTACATGACTATAAAATCATGATGAATTTCCATTGGGAGGTGCTTTAAATGAACTCGGCAGTTATTATACTGGCGGCCGCAATTATATATGTGGCCATGTATTTTACTTATGGAAAGAGCCTACAAAGCAAAGTTGTCAAAGCAGACCCAAACAGGCCAACACCAGCACACAAGCTTTATGACGGTGTCGACTACGTTCCAGCACACCCAGTAGTTCTTTATGGGCACCACTTCGCAAGTATTGCTGGAGCAGGGCCAATAGTTGGTCCAGCTGTGGCAATGGCGTGGGGATGGATACCATCGTTGCTTTGGGTATGGTTTGGAAACGTCTTCATTGGAGCAGTGCACGATTACTTAGCTTTGATGGCTTCAGTGAGATACGATGGTAAGTCAATACAGTGGATTGCTGGAAAGATAATGAGCAAGAGAACTGGAATCGCATTTGAAGTTTACATATGGTTTGCCCTGCTCTTAGTGGTTGCAGCGTTTGTAGCTGTTACAGCAAGACTGTTGGTCTTGACTCCACAAGCCGCAACAGCAACACTGTTGTTCCTCCTAGTGGCAATCATTCTAGGATGGATGATGTACAAGATGAACGTGAACTTCTATGTTGCGACGGTTATAGGCTTAATACTCCTTGTTGTTGCAGTATGGATTGGCTTTAAGAACCCATTAATTCTCGTCCCAGGACAGACAGACGCAACAAGTGCTGCTTACACTCAAGCATACCACTACTGGAACATTATATTGATGATTTACATCATTGTGGCATCTTCACTGCCGGTATGGGTGCTCCTCCAGCCCAGAGATTACTTAAACGCTTATATCCTCTGGTTCGGACTCCTAATCGGAGGTATAGCATTCATAGCCCTTGCAAAGCCATTTGAAGCTCCAGGATTTACAATGTTCTCAGCGAACGTTGTCGGTGGACAGCCATCACCGTTCTGGCCTACGGTTCCATTGGTCATTGCATGTGGTGCTTTGAGCGGTTTCCACTCCATAGTTGGTTCTGGAACATCATCGAAGCAGCTTGACAAAGAGATTCATGGATTACTCGTTGGCTACGGTGGAATGTTCACTGAGGGATTCCTTTCAACGATAGTCATTACAGCTATAGCTGTTTACGGTGTTAAGCTCACCGGACTAAGCGCAAATGCAGTAGAATGGGGAACCCAATACATAGCCAAGGGTGGACTTGGCACTTTCATCGGAGGTTATGCTCAAGGACTTGCCGACATGTACGGAATAGACGTCACACTTGGAAAGACATTTGCGACCCTTTGGGTTTCAGCGTTCACATTGACCTCTCTTGACACTGCCACAAGGCTTGGAAGGTTTGCATGGCAAGAAGTCTTTGGAATGGTAACCGATACAAGCCAAGGAATATGGAAGACCATCACAAACAAGTGGGTTGCTTCGATAGTAATCGCGGTACTTGGAACTTGGATGGCATGGGGTGCTGGATACAAGGTGCTTTGGCCAGCATTTGCCGGTATGAACCAGCTATTAGCTTCAATTGCAATGATGACAGCCGCTCTATGGGCTTACAAGATACAAAAAGCAGGAAGCTGGAGCTATGCCGTCTTAATTCCAGCACTCTTCTTATGGATAACAGTTACGGCAGGTCTTATATGGTACATAGCAGTAGTTCCACTCAAAGGAAGCACCTTAATAGCTGTGAAGGGTTCACTTCTAGTAGGTCTAGTGCTTAACTTCCTCCTAGCGTATGACTTCTACCTTGCCTGGAAGAGACCAGCCGAAGAATACGAGGCGGCTCCAGCGTGAAAGTTTTTTCCTTTTTTAACATTATTTTAATTTTGTTGAGGTGATTTGATGAAAACTTTCTTAAAAAGGGCCTTTTACTGGATCTCTATGCCTATTCGGGTTTTATGGGAATTCAACAAGGGATTTAGGCTTTATTATCTTAGAGGGCTGCAGTGGGAGGAAGAAGAACTTGAGAATATTTTTGCCCTTCTCATTCTGGGAAGCTATATTGGGCTTCCAAACCCTCCTGTGGATCTTAGCTATAGGCTTCTTCCTCACATGATCAGGGAGATGTATGTTATGCAGGAGAAATCCCTTAATCCATTAACGATGAAAACGGGGTGGTTAAATGTTTGAAAATCTAAAGGCATTTTTTAGGGGATTTTTTAGTGCATTTAAGGCACGCTCTACAGAATATCTTGAGTTTGAGGAAAGGGAGCTTGAAAATGTGTTTGCACTTGTGCTCATGGGATCGTTTGTAGGCATCCCTTCCCCGCCGACGACACTTGTCATGAGGTTAATGCCCCATATGGTGAGGGAAATCTACGTAATGCAGAGAAGAGCGGGAGAAATGGACGATATATTTGGTGAAATCGCTGCAATGTTTGAAATAACGTGAGGTGATAACGATGAGAGACTATTTGATTCCAAAAGAAGGATTCAGGGTCTTATTCTTCATTGGAAAGGGAGGGGTTGGAAAAACAACCAGCTCAGCTGCAGTATCGCTTGCCCTTGCAAAAAAAGGATACAAAACTCTGATAGTCTCAATAGACCCGGCCCACAACTTGGGTGATGTGTTTGAGGTAAAGCTAAACGACAAGCCGAAGGAAATAGCTGAGAACCTTTATGCAATGGAACTCGACATGGAAAAGCTCATTAAAGCCTATTTAAAGCATCTTGAGGAGAATTTAAAGCATATGTATAGGTATCTTACCGTCATAAACCTTGAGAAGTATTTTGAGGTGCTCAGTTTTTCTCCGGGTATAGAAGAATACGCTACCCTTGAGGCTATCAGAGAGATACTGCAAAAAGGGAATGAATGGGATGTCATAGTATTTGATACACCTCCAACTGGATTAACTTTGAGGGTGTTAGCCCTTCCTGAAATTGCTCTCATCTGGACAGAGAAGCTCATAGAGATAAGAAAAAAGATTTTAGAAAAGAGGAGGGCAATTGAGAACATACAGGGAGAGAGGAAGTTCGTGATTGAAGGTGAAGAGTATAAGCTTCCAAGTAGGGAGGAAGAAGATCCCGTGATGAAGGAGCTTAAGCAATATAAAGCTGAGATAAGTTTTGTTCGAAATGTTGTTACAAATCCAAAAAAGACCAGTGTTATAGCGGTGATGAATCCCGAAATGCTACCGTTGTATGAGACGGAGAGGGCTTACGAGGCTTTAAGAAAGTTCAAAATTCCCTTTAATCTGGTTGTTGTCAACAAAGTCATTGAGCTTGAGGAAGAAGTTCCAAGGATAAGGGTGAAGATGGAGGCTCAAAGAAAAGTGCTTGGAGAAATAGGAGAAAAATTCAGGGGAATAGATATCGTTACAGTACCCATGTTTGAAGAAGAGCCGAGAGGGTTAAACTGGCTTGAGAAAGTTGGAGGGTTAATAGTTGGAGATTGAGGAAATTTATGAGGAGCTCAGGAAGGTGAAGGAACCTATAAGCGGGGAGGATATAGTTAGTCTGGGAATTGTGAGTCTGATAAGGAAAGAAGACAACAAAATAATAATCTTCCTTGGATTGGCGAGAAGAACACCTAGGCATCCGTTTGAGATGGCGGTTAATTGGGCAGTTCATGCAAGGATAGTTAAGGATATAGTAAAGGTTTTAGAGGGAAAAGTAAACTTTGAGATAATCGATGACATGACGTTTCAAAGGTATTACCCAATAGAGGAGGTTTAATCATGAAGGTTACACCGGAATTGTTGCTTTTGATAATGGCATTGGGTGCCATCGCCACTTTGCAGTTTTACAAGGGAAGGAAGCTCAATTTGACTATAATGGACTACTACCTAAGAACTATAGAGAGAGTTGTAAAGCCCAAGGACAAGGACTACGTGTGGATAGGTGGATACGTTGGATTCAGGGCGTTTTATAAAGTAAATGAAGGCAATATTGACAAGTTTGAATACACATTAACCCTTTTGCCAAGGCAGAGCATTTTATATTTCCCTATCTCGAAGCTGATAAACAGACATGACAAGATATACTTTGTGGTAAAGCCCTATGCAGCAATCAGGCGTGAGGCTCATTTAATACAAAAAGGCTACTATCGCTTTAAGCCGAAGATTGAGGATGAAGAACTTTTGCAGAGGGAAATAGTAGAGGTAAATGGAAAGCAGTATGAAGCTCTTTTTGAAAAGAGACGAGACGTTGAAATGCTGAAGGAATTTCTCCAAGGATTTTCAAAAGTCGAAAACGTTAAGCACATTTCACTGACTCCAAAGACAAACGTACTTTATGTTTTCATGAAGCCAGAGATAGAGACAATAGAGCAGGATGTAAGGCACATAGTGCGGTTTGTTAACGAAAGCATAAAAGAAAACCCCTTTGAGCGGTAGGGAAAATCTAATAAATCCCTCTTCTAAATTTTTCTCCATGATAGAGAGACTTTTCAGCCTTGGATATTCAAAGGAGTTTGCGGAGAGATATTTTGAATTATGGGGTGAGAGGGCTTTAAAAATAGCTGAAGCCATGGAAAAACCCCTGCCTAGATGTTTTAGAGTCAATACCCTTCGTATTGAGGTTCCGAGACTTACCAAAATGCTGAACAAGAAGGGTTTTCAATTTAAGCGTGTTCCCTGGGCAAAAGAAGGCTTCTGCCTAACAAGGGAGCCTTTTTCCATAACTTCTACTCCGGAATATCTTGGTGGTCTGCTTTATATCCAAGAGGCGTCTTCTATGTATCCTCCAATAGCCTTAGACCCAAAACCGGGAGAAGTTGTTGCGGATATGGCAGCTGCTCCGGGTGGTAAAACCTCCTACCTCGCCCAGCTCATGAAAAATGAAGGAATTATATATGCATTCGATGTTGGAGAGGAGAGGCTCAAGGAAACAAGGCTAAATCTCTCTCGGCTTGGAGTTACAAACACAATTCTCTTCCACAAAAGCTCCCTTTATATGGGAGAATTGGGAATTAAGTTTGATAAAATTCTCCTTGATGCTCCCTGCACGGGTTCAGGAACAATTCACAAAAATCCAGAGAGAAAGGCGAACAGAACGCTAGAAGATGTAAAATTCTGTCAGAATCTCCAAATGCAAATGGTAAGAGTTGCTTTGGAGAATCTCAAGGAAGGGGGCATTTTGGTTTATTCCACCTGTTCTTTAGAGCCGGAAGAGAATGAATTTGTTATTCAGTGGGCTCTGGACAACTTTGACATTGAGCTTCTCCCTCTTAGACATGGCGAACCTGCCTTAACGGCACCATTTGGGATAGAGCTTAGTGAGGAGCTCAGCAAGGCGAGAAGGTTCTATCCAGATAGGCATAATACAAGTGGATTTTTCGTTGCAAAAATAAGGAAGAAAAGCTAAAATTATTCATTGGGGTTTTTCCCTTCTAAGAGTCTATCTTCAATCTCGTGCAGTCTTTTCTTCGTATCCTCGCTTAACAGGCTTTCGAGCTCTTCTCTTGCTGCCTTCGCGAGTTCAAATTTAGATGCGTACTCCTTGGACACTTCTACCCATGGAATTTTCTTTTCCTCGACAAATACATCTATATCTGCAAATCTCTGATAGTCTCTGTACTCTAATCCTTTGAGAAGGAACTTTATTCTAAGGGGGTCTTCCCACGTTATTAGCTTTATTTTGTAAACCTTGATCCTCATGAATGGTCTTGGGTAATCCCAGTCCCACCCTTCACTTACGACATAGCCGAGATCGAGATCTTCAAGAACTAGAAGTACCCTTTCTATGTTCTCTTCGTATCTCTTTTCGGTGTCATAGATTCTTATAGTGATCTCTTTCCAACCTTCCGGGAGCAGTTTAAAGAGTATAATTGGCAAGTCAGTTCTTAAGGTTCTGTAGACTTCTATGAAATTTTTTCTGATCAAAAACGCTTCTTTTATATCTCTTATGCTCAAAGGCTCGCTTAATTTCTTGTCCGTCACCAAGAGAAGGGTGTCTCTCTCTTCGCCCTCGTTAATACCCCTGGCGAAGCTTGTCTCTATCCCTCCATATCTTTTGGGAATTATTTCGGAAGTTTTTTCAGCTTCTTTTGGCACTCTCAGAAGAATTATCTGGGGCCCAAGGTTTGCTCTGTCAAAAGGGGCTTTTGCATTTAGAAGTTCCTTTAAAACGCTGTCACTCCGCATTTTGACCAAAAAAGCTCCCCTTTTTAGATTTAATACTGTCTTCCATTCTTCTGCAGGGGTTACAAAGATTATTGTATCAAGTTCTCCACTTTGATTCCATGCCTCGTCAACTGAGAGTTCTTCTACTCCAAAAAGATTTTTTAGGAAACTTTCGCCACCTTCAACATCTGATGTCCTCAAAAAGAGCATTGAAGGACCAAAACGCATTAATCTCATCACAATCCCCTCATTAACTTATATCCCCTTTCAAAATTTGTCCCATCGGGATATTTGACCCTAACAACTTTCTTACTCCCCAAAAGGATGAAGTTCACATTTAAAAGTCCATTCAATCCATGCTTGATATTCCTGAAGTTATGTCCGTAGAGAATGAAATCAACATCTTTGGGAGGATTTAGCTGACTGAGATCATGTGCTAAGGCAAGCTTTACTTCATCTACCTTAACGACCTCTCCGGGCTTTACTATTCGAGCTTTTCTGACGAGTTTTTTGAGTACTTCCTCACTATCCTCATTTCCCGGAACAATGTATACCTCAGCTCCGGAATTCTCAAGTATATCTAATAGCTCTTTTACCCTTTCTGCATACCTTTCCTTTAATTCGGGCTTTCTTTCAAGTTTTATGTTGTCCACAAGGTCTCCAGTATGAACAATATACTCCGGTCTGCTTTTTTCTATTAGGTTTAAGATGAAAGGATATATATTGTCCGGAGTGTCGCTTATGTGCATTATCTTGGCCTCTTTACTCTCCAGTAATTCTTTTGGAAGCCCTCTTCTTCTTAAAAAGCTGGGTAAGTTTAACCTCATCACAATAATTCCAGAACAACATTTTATATACCTTTGGTTCTACTTCTAAGGAGGTGGAGTGTATGAGAATCTTAGTACTTGGGGCTGGTAACGTTGGAAGGGCTATAGCTTATGATCTTAGTAAGGATTTTGAAGTGTGGGCAGGAGATAGAGACTTAAATCGATTGGAAGATGTGAAGAATTATGCGAATCCGATAAAAGTAGATGCCTCTGATTTTAGTTCTTTAGTGGAGAAGATGAAGGGCTTTGATCTTGTTGTGGGAGCTCTTCCCGGAAGGTTTGGATTTAGAACTCTAAAAGCGGCTGTAGAAGCTGGGGTGGATATTGTGGATGTTTCTTTTATGCCAGAAAATCCGTTAGCGCTTAGGGAAGAGGCCATAAAAGCAAATATAACGGCTATCGTTGATGCGGGTTTTGCCCCAGGGCTTAGCAATATCTTCTTAGGAAGAATTTATCAAGAAATGAGCCCTCTTGAAGAGGGAATAATCCGTGTGGGCGGGCTTCCGAAGATCCCAAAGCCACCCCTTTACTACAAAATCACTTGGTCGCCGTATGATCTGATAGAAGAATACACAAGGAAGGCAAGGATTGTGAAAGATGGCGAAGTTAGAGAAGTGGATCCACTGGAAAAAATTTGGAAAGTAAAGCTCAAAGACTTCGAATTTGAAGAGTTTGTAAGTGATGGGCTGAGAACCCTTATTGAAACAATAAACGCAAATCACCTCGAGGAGAGAACCCTTAGGTGGCCGGGGCATCTGGAGAAAATGAAAGTCCTGAAAGAGCTAGGATTTTTTGAAGAAGAAAACGTTGAATTTACCCTCAAAGTCATTGCCCCGTTAATGAGCTATGAGAGCGAGGACTTTTCGATAATGGAAGTTTATGGTAGGGGCTTTAAGAATGAAAAAGAGAGGGAAATCAGGTACTTCTTATATGATGAAGCAAAGGATGGTTTTACTTCTATGGCAAGGGTGACGGGATTCACGGCCGCTATAGTTTCTAGGATCGTTATGAATGGAGAGTGCGCATATGGAGTAATTCCTCCAGAGATTTTAGGGATGAGGGCTGACACGTATTCAAAAATAATGAAAGAGATAAGGGAGAGAGACATCCATGTGGAGGTAGTGGAAGATGCTCCATTTAGTAATAGCCGATAGTGAACTTGAGCTTGTGCCGGAGAAGATAAGAGACCACCCTTCGGTTGTCAACTATGCAAGGAAGAGGGGAAAGAAGCCAGATGAAGTGCTTCTTGATTCCACCTATCATCATTCAGCCCTTAAACTGCTGGAGGATGGAGAGAGGAGGGGAAGGCCGGATATAGTCCACCTGTGCCTTATAAACGCCCTTGAGAGTATATTAAACAAAGAGGGGGAGCTTAGGGTTTATGTACACACAAGAAACAACGAAGTTATTTATATTAAACCCGAGACCAGGCTTCCTCGAAACTACAATCGCTTTGTGGGGCTGATGGAAAGCTTATTCAAAAACAAAGCCGTTCCCAAAGATCTTGAACTTCTGAAAATGAGGAAGGGAACGCTTTCAGAACTCCTTGAGGAGATAGGCCCAGATGGGATTTTCATAATGCACGAAAATGGGAATTTATTAACTCCAAAGGAATTCGGAGAAAAATTGGTTAATTACGCCTCGCCGGCTGTTATCGTTGGCGGATTCCCCCATGGGGACTTTTTGAGTGAAGTAAAGGGAGAAAGGATTAGCATTTACAAGGAGCCTTTAATGGCATGGAGTGTTGTCAATGAGGTTTTGATAAACTATGAGGGAAGTTTACTTTGGTAGAATCTTCTTCAAAAATTTTTTAAATGCTTAAAATAAACCACATCAAGAACGTTTGTGGGAGGTAGGGAAGATGGGAGACAAAACCAAAGTTCAGGTTAGTAAGCTCAAACCCGGAAGATACATCCTTATTGATGACGAGCCGTGCAAAATAGCTAACATTGCGGTTTCATCCCCAGGAAAGCACGGTTCAGCAAAGGCAAGAATTGAGGCTGTTGGAATATTTGACGGCAAGGTTAGGAGTATTGTGAAGCCAACAAGCGCTGAAGTTGATGTCCCAATTATCGACAAGAGAACGGGTCAGATAATAGCCCTCACACCAGACACAGTCCAACTTATGGACATGGAGACATACGAAATCTTTGATGTCCCGATAGCAACGGGCGTTGATGACGAAATCAAGGATAAGCTCAGAGAGGGCATTAACGTTGAATACTGGGAGACCCTTGGCAGAATAAAGATAATGAAGCTCAAAGGGGAAGGCGAGTGACTCTTTTCTTAAATTTTTATGGGATTCCTAGGGCTTCCAACAACTTTACTTGCAGTTTTAATTCCTCGCTCTATTGCTTCTTTTAAAGAATCTCTTTGGGAGATGCCTGCCATTATTGTTCCGAAGAGTGAGTCTCCAGCACCCGTGAGTTCTACAACTCTCGTTTTTCGGCGGGTACTGAGATGATGTTTTCTTTTTCATCAAGTGCAATTACTTTTCCTTTCCGAAAGCTTCGCCCTTCAGGCCGGGGAGGGGTCAGTCTAAAAGAAGTCATTGTGAAGAGTGACGAGGGCAAGGAGGTCATTAAGCTTAGCATAGCTGGCAAAGAAGTTTCTCTAAGACCCAATGAGAAAATTGTCGTTCCTCTTTAGCTTTTAATCTTGCAAAACTTTTTAACCCCTATTCTAAACCCTCTCCGGGTGAAGGATGATGGAACTCCTCTATACTTATGAGACGCTAAAGCTTGAGTTCCCAATGAGCGATGTTGAGGAGGCTGACTTTGTAATCCTCGGCATTCCCTTTGACGGAACAACCTCCTACAAACCTGGAACAAGGTTCGGGCCTACGTTAATAAGACAAGCCACGCTTAATTTGGAGAGCTATATTTTAGATTACGATATTGACCTTGCAGAGGTAAAGATAGCTGACGTTGGCGATTTAGCAATCGTCGCAGGTAATCCGCTTGAAACAATAAAAAGAGGCATTGAGACAATAGAAGAAATCAAAAAAATAAACCCTAAGGCAGTGCCTATAGTCTTGGGTGGTGAACACTCAATGACTTTTGCCCCAGTGAAGGCATTGAAGCCGAAAAGCTACGTGGTATTCGATGCCCACCTTGATTTAAGAGAGAGCTATGAAGATAACCCCTGGAATCACGCATGTGTCGCCAGAAGGATTTCAGAATTGGGGGTTAAGGTTGCCGAGTTTGGAATAAGAAGTGGCACAAAAGAAGAGGTAGAATATGCCAAAAAGGCTGGCATACCTTGGGTTCATGCAAGGGAGTACAATCTTGAAAAGTTCATAGAGGTCGTAAAAGACCTCCCAGAGCCGGTGTATGTATCTGTGGACATAGATGTCTTTGATCTTTCAATGGTTCCTTCAACTGGGACTCCAGAAGCTGGTGGATTAAGGTTTTGGGAGGTTTTAGAGGCGCTGGAATGGTTGGTGAAGAACAAAGAGGTCATTGGTTTTGATATAATGGAAGTGGCGGGAATGGAGCTTGGAGATATTACAGCCTTAACTGCCGCAAAACTCCTCTTTTACATGATTGGAATGCTTTCAAAATGATTCACTCTTCTATGTACATTTCTTTTAATGCCCTATAATATGCCTTGTAAATGTCCCTCTTTGTTACAACACCAATAAGCCTTCTGTTTTCTGGACTTTCAACAATGGGAAGAAGGTTTTGGTCGTATTTCATTAGTTTTTCAAAGGCATCCTGAGCTGTTTCATTTAAATATCCAACACCGTATTCCTTGCGCAAAAACCTCTCTATTGGTAACGTTTTTATTCTTTGGGAGAGGTTTAGGAAGTCTTTTATACCCACTATTCCCAATACGTTCATTTTTTCATCAACAACCGGAAAGCAGTCGTGGCCGGTCTTTGCAACGAGCTCCTCCACATCCCTTAGGGTATTCCATTTGTAAACAAAGATGGGCTTTACAGTCATTATCTCTCTAACGGGGATTGTCTCTAAAACAACGGGGCGACCTGTTTTTATGCGAATTCCCCTCCGCTCAAGCTTTAGGGTATATACCGAAGAGCCTTTGAGAATAAACCTGGCTGTTAAAAAGCTCGTTGTTGCAGAGGTTATAACTCCTGGAAGAAGAGCGTATCCTCTAGTGAGCTCTGCCACCATGAGTATCTGGTTTATTGGTGCTTGAGTTAGTCCGCTAAAGAACGCTGCCATGCCTGCTAGGGCATAAACGGCTGGATTGATACCAATGGTGGGGAAAAGAAGTTTTAAAATTGTTCCATACGCAGCTCCAAGTAGAGCACCAATATAAAGGCTGGGAGCGAAGATGCCGCCGCTGTGCCCGGAGGATATCATCACGGATGTTGCCACCATCTTTCCAATTCCTAAAAGGATAAGGACTGCAAGGGGGAGCAATCCTGCAATGGCAAGCTCCATCCCTTCATAGCCAACCCCAAGTATTCCGTATTGGGGGAAGAACATTCCGATAACGCCAACACTTAGCCCTCCGATAAAAAGCTTTGTCCACAGTGGAGTTTTAATACCTTCAAATCTATCGGTGAGCCAAAACAGAAACTTTGCCCAATATGCAGCTAAAATCCCAAACAGTAAACCCATAAGGAACAGAAAGAAAAGTTCAATGTGTTCATGGGCAATCTGAATGGGAATATTGACTTCAAAAGCCTCCCCTAAGAACAGCAACGTCACGGTATTGCCGACCACGGCAGATAGGAATATCGGGACGAGGTTTATTGAAAATATCCCCATGTAAACGACTTCAAGGGCGAACATCGCTCCGGCAAATGGAGTATTAAAAGTCCCAGCTATTCCTGCAGCTAAACCGCATGTGGTTAGGAGCTTTTTCATTTCCGAGGAGAGTTTAAAAGTCTGCGTTAAGGCTGAGGCTAATGAAGCTCCGATGAAGCCTATGGGGCCTTCTCTACCAACACTTCCTCCGCTTCCGATGGTAATTGAAGTTACCAGTGCCTTCAAAATTGCCAGTATTCCCTTTATTTCTCCTCTTTTGAATATAACCGCCTCTATAACCTCGGGTATGCCGTTTCCCTTTAATTCGGGATAATTTTTGATTATTGGTGCGACTATGAGGCTCCCTATTGCTGGAAGCAAAATATATCCGAAGTTGTAACCGTGGTAATAGAAGGAGATGTGGGGGAGTAAAATCTCAAAAAACAGCAATCTCGTGAGAAATATTAGCTTTCTGAAAACAACCGCCCCCAATCCACCGACTACCCCTGTGAGTATAGAGAGGAAAAGAATAGTTGACCACTTCTTTACATACTCTTCTCTTCTCATCGACTTAGGAATAATCTCTAGGGGTATTTAAAGATTGAAGAAACCAAAGGTGGGCATATTAAAGTTTAAAAAGTTAAGCCTTTAAGGCTTCCTCCAGCAGCTTTAGTCCTACGTTGAGGTATTCTCTTGCCTTTTCTTCACTTCTTGCCTCTGCAAAGATTCTTATTATTGGCTCTGTTCCGCTTGCCCTTACGAGCACCCATCCATCTTCGAAAAGAACCTTTGTTCCATCGGTAGTGTCAATTTTTAGCCCTTCTTTCTCTGCAATCTCCGCAACCTTTGCCACTATTGCTTTTCTATCCCCCTCGACGTGTCTTTTGGTCTTTACTTGGTAGAACTTTGGAAGCTCGTCTATAAGCTCACTGAACTTTTTACCGCTTTTTGCAAAGATTTCAACTATCTTTGCAGCGGTCATAGCTCCATCTCTGCCCAAAACGTGATCTGGAAAGATAACTCCTCCGTTTTCCTCTCCCCCCACTAAACCGTTGTGCTCAAGCAGTGCCCTCGAAACTATTAGATCTCCAACTTTTGTCTTCAGAACTTTTCCTCCGTAGATTTTGGCAAGCTCGTCTATTATGTGGGATGTTGCCACGGTTGTTACGACCAAACCTCCCTTGTTCTCTTCGAGCATTGCTTTCACAACTAATGCGAAGGTTTTATCTCCTTGTATGAAGTTTCCGTTCTCGTCTATGAAGACTGATCGGTCTGCATCGCCATCTTGGGCTATTCCAAAGTCCGCTCCAAGTGCTTTCACGATCTTCATAAATCCTTGGAGATTCTCTTCATTGGGTTCTGGATTTCTTGCCGGGAAGTGTCCGTCGGGATGGGCGTTTACGCTAACAACTTTACAGCCGAGCTCTCTCAAGAGATAAGGGAGCACTAAGGATCCTGCGCCATTCGAAGTATCCACCACGACAAAGGGTCTTCTCTTTCTTATTGCCTCCACATCCACCCTCGCCTTTATTGCGTCTATGTAAGGCCTTATTATGTCCCTCTCAACCAGCTGACCTATCTCGTCCCACTTAGCTCTGTAAAAGTCTTCTTTGAAGAATAACTCCTCTACAATTGCTTCTCTTTCTTTTTTGAGGCCTAGACCATTTGGCTCAAGGAGTTTTATCCCATTATATTCAGGTGGATTGTGGCTTGCAGTTATTACAGCCCCTCCATCGACTTTGAAGTACTTGCATGCGAACTGAATCGCTGGAGTTGGTGCTATGCCCACATCTATGACGTTGACTCCAACGCTTAGAAGACCGCTTATCAAGGCATTTTTGAGCATCTCTCCGCTAACTCTTGTGTCCCTTCCTACGACAACCCAGAGCTCCTTGTCAGGCTGTTCCCTTTTTAAGAGCGTTCCAAATGCCATTCCCATTTTGAGTGCAAATTCTGGGGTTATCTTTTCATTTGCGATTCCTCTAACTCCAAACGTCCCAAATATCTTGCCCATCATCATCACCTCACGTAAGTGCTTTTATAAGCTCAAGGATGATTGCTATGAAGGAATAGAATGCATAGGTAAAGACTGCAACCTGAATTAGTGCAACTCCTCCCTTTAGTGCCTTCATGTTTTCAGGTAGGAGGGGTATAGGGATTCCAATTAACACTGTACCAAAGAGGAGTATTATAACCCTATACAATGCGTCGAAGTCTATCGGAAGCTTCATCTCTGGGTAGGTTATCTCTACATTAACTCCTTGAATGGGGACGGTGATCTTAGCATTCCCAAGTCCCTTTAGAGTAAAGTAGCTTATCACAAGTACGAAGAGTATAGTGCCGAGTAGGCTAATTGAAAGGGAGGAGAGCGTTTCGCTGAGTCTTTCCCATCTGTCTTTGCAGCTTTCTTTCCCCATTTTTAGTCTCTCCCGAAGTCATCCTGGAACCTTTCAATGTCATCTTCCCCTAGATATTCCCCGATCTGAGTCTCTATGACCTCAAGGATCACTTTTCCCGGATTTTCGAGCCTGTGGACAACCCCTGCGGGAATGAATGTGCTCTCTCCCGGCCTTAGCAGTAGCTCCTTCTCTCCGATTTTTACCTTTGCAGTTCCCCTCACAACAACCCAATGCTCTGAACGATGATAATGTCTTTGGAGGGATAGTCTTTTGCCAGGTAAGACCGTTAAGCGCTTTATTTTGTACCTCTCTCCCTCTTCAAGAACTGTATAGGCTCCCCAGGGTCTGTATGCAGTCCTGTGTACTAGGGCTCTCTCATCTCCTTTTTCTACTAGCTTTTTGTAGACCTCTTTGACCTTTTGGGTTTCGCCCTTCTTAGCTACGAGCAGGGCATCTCCGGTGTCTATTATCACTAGGTCTTCTACTCCCACTGTTGCAGTTAGCCTCTCCGTTATTATTAGGTTGTCCTTTGAATCTACGTTTATATAGTCCCCCTTAAATCCACTTATTCTGATGGCATTTCCGTTTTCATCTTTTTCAAAGGCCTCGTATATTGCATCAAAGCTTCCTAAGTCATTCCAGTAAGTGTTTAGTGGCACTACAGCTGCTTTGTCAGTCTTTTCCATGATGCCGTAGTCTACGGAAATTTCCGGAACCTTTTCATATGCTTCTTCTATGCTTTTCGCCTCTTCAAAGGCGTTGTAGACCTCTGGAGCGAGAGTCTTTACCTCTTCAATGAACAGTGAGCTATCGAAAAGGAACATACCGCTGTTCCAGTAGTAGCCCTCTTCCACATAGCGCTTTGCGGTTTCGTAATCCGGCTTTTCTTTGAACTCCTCAACTTTGTATCCCCCTTCAAGTTTCTCTCCTGGTTTTATGTAGCCATAGCCGGTGTGGGGCTTTGTTGGCTTAATGCCGAATGTTATGAAATAGTTATCTGCAAGTTTTTCGGCATTTTCAAACGCCCTTACATAGTCTTCGTTAACCCTTATTAGATGATCTGATGGTAGAACAGCAACTTTTGACTTCCCGTAGTTCTCTTCTATAACCCTCATTCCCCAGAAAATTGCGGGCAAAGTATTTTTTCCAACAGGTTCAAGAAGAATATTCTCCTCTGGAACTTCTATACCAAGCTCCTTCAAGTCATCTAGAACCCTAAACTTGTATTCCTTGTTTGTGACGATGAATATCTCTTTGGGTTTCGAGAATTTTAACGCTCTTTCAACGGTCTTTTGGAAGAGGGATGCACTGTCGAAAATTCTTATAAACTGCTTTGGCATTAACTCTCTACTCAATGGCCATAATCTAGTCCCTTTTCCTCCAGCAAGGATAAGTGTTTTCATTCTATCACCTCCATAAGTTCTTTTATTGTCCTTATGTTCTTAGCTCTTTTGTGTGGAATGTTTAAGGCAAATGGGTGATCAACAACCTCAAGCATCGGAATATCGTTTTCTCCATCCCCCACGGCGTAGCTTTCTACTTTTCCAATCTTTGAGTATAAACCTATAAGCATTTTTGCGGCTTTCCCCTTATCAGTGTCTCCGGTAACAGTGTAAAATCTGCTGCCTCTGGTGATCTTAAGCCCTCTCTGCTCTATCTCTTTTTGGAATCCCTCTTTTGCCCATTTGAAAATTGTCTCTGAATATTCTCTCTTCACAGCGAGTTCTGCAAGTTCCTTTGGGAGACCAGTAAATTCGATAATCTCTTCAATTGTTGAATTCCCATAGTATTTTAGCCCAAAGCGGCTGCTTATTTCATCTAAAGCTTTTTTTATGATATCATACTTTGTGCCGAGTTCGATGACATAGTAACCCTCATTTTCCCGGCTGTATGGGAATTCAAAGCTGAAATACCCTCTTGGAATGTAAATTGCGCTCCCATTCTCAACTATGAAGGGATCCGAGACTTTGAGTGCTTTTCTGTAATACTCCTGCTCTGCCTTTGTCTTTGAAGAGTTAAAGACTATTTTGAACCCTTTTTCCTTCAGGAAACTCACTATCTCCTTCGCTGGCTCTGGAGAGTAATCCTCTCCAATAAGGGTTTTATCCAGATCCAGGAAGATTACCTTCATAAATCGAACCTCAGGAGAGTTTCTTGGTTTGATTCGAGGGTTTTCATCCACTTTTTGATGTCTATGTTCTTTATTGGTCTCATGACCCTTGGTTTTGGCGGTTCTTCATCCTCTTTTATTATTCCATGCATTCTGAGGTCTTCTAAAATCTGCCTTTTCAACCGCTCTGATGCAAGTTTGGAGTGGTATATTGTGGTTAAAGACAGCAGCACCATCTCCTTTACATGTTCCTGCCCCTTATCCTCGTGGAAGTGGGGATTTAACGTTTCTATCTGGAATATTTCTATCCCTTGATCAAAAACATCTTGGAACTCTTCCACATTTTCCCAACTACCAAAGCGCTCAAGAAGATACACTATCTCATAGGGCTCTATTGAATAGCCCGTTGAAAACGGTAGAATTTCTGCAAGCTTCATTGTCATTGCGTGTTCTCCAGCATTGCCGGTTACCATTATCGTGGTTTCAAATGCAGTCTTCTCACTTATCAGCTGATTCAGATAGCGATTAGTTATTTCACTCACCCTTCCCCACTTCTTGAAATAAAGCGTTCCTCTGCTAACTTTAGGCTTGTGCCTCCAGTGGAGCCTTACCATCGTGTATTCACTTTCACTCATCAAGAATCCAGCGGCATAGTCCTTGACATATTCATTAACCGCTCCGGGTATGTAGTTGTCTGCATCAACGAATCCTACGTATTTGGCTCCTATTGCCCTAGCAAGCATTATTCCTATGAGCATGCCCTCTCCTTTTCCACTTCTCACAAGTCCTTTTTCGTCTAAGATGTCCTCGTACCCTGTCTCTCTAAACGCCTCCGCTAGCCCGGGATCTCTCTGGTGGATCATAATAACTTTCGAGTGTGTCAAATTGCAGAAGTGTTTTACTAAATCTACCTCCTGCTTGAATCTGTTGGGCCCCTTTCTTTTGCTGTTAGAGACTATTATGATTGGCGATTTGTGGGGTATTGCTTTAAGAACTCCATCAACTAAGTGTAGCTTTTCGTTTTTCATCGGCACGACTATTGCCATTTCTCCAATGGTTTTGTAGATATCCTCCCTTGGAATATTTTGAACAGTGAACATAGGAACATCTTCAGTTTCCGTGTCCATCTTGATGACTTTTTGTAGTTCGTAAATCTTCACAGCTCCAAAGATTTCTTTATAAACCGGAGCTTCTAAAAGCATATTATCACCTCCCAAGTGATTAGAGCAAGCAGAATAATGAAAACACTCTGCCAGATACTTTTTATTTTTTCCTATATATAAATTTTACCCTAGGTTAAAAAAATAAAGAAGGTTACCTTTTCCTCATGCCAAATTCACTGACAAAAGCAGAGCTTGAAATGGTATCTCCAATTCCAACGGTGCTCTTGGGAGATGCTACAATCTTTGTTGGCACAAAAGCAAGTTGTCTGTCCACCATATCAATAAGGCCGTTCTCAAATTCTGTGAACTCCTTTTCAAGTTCTTCTTCAAGCACTATTGCCCTTTCATTTGTTGGTACACTTAGGGCATCTCTAATCTGCTCTATTCTTTCAAGGTTTCCTTTCATGGCTTTAGCAGCTGCAGCGAGGGATGCAAAGAGCAGAGCATCTCTTACCTCTTCTCCTCTGTATTGAGTTAGGGCGAGGTAGTAGCCGTAGGTGTGGAAGTGAATTCTCTCAATTCCTGTCTCGTCCATTAAAACATTCATCGCATCTATGACTGAGAAGATATGTCCCTCCAGAACTTCTTTTGCCAGTTCTTCATCTCCTATTATCTCCATTATTGAGGCAAGTTCTACTTCATTAAGGCCGACACTTGTGAACTTCGGTAGAAGCTCTATAAGTGCCTCTCTAACCCTTCTGTTTGCAGTATATGCAAATTCAAAGTGGCTCTTCACGTTGTAGCGGTTGAGGATATTCAAATGACTTTCAACTCTATCAAGAACATCTCTGTATGTTGTTCCGTCGGGATAGTATTCCTTTAAAACCTGCAGCCCGCTTATTATCGCTAGCTCAACATTTTTGGTAATTTCCTCAAAGCCTTCTCTGAATTCCCTTCTCATGTAGACCCTCGCGTTGTAGTCATCGGCATTGGCTATGAATCTATTCTCTCTTGGTGCTTGAACATCAAAAACCTGAAAACCTCTGGGAAATTCATATATGTAGTGGATTAACTCTTCTTCCTCTGCAATGGCATCTTTAGGGTGAACTAGCTTCAACTCATTTCCTTCAAAGACGGGGACATAAATAGGACCATCTACAAACAACTCCGCCTGAAGCTTTGGATTCTGAGGAACATGAACAATCGTCGGAATCCTATACACTCCCCCAAGAAGGTTCGCCATTATTCCGGCTTGCCCTCCTATTCTCAGCTCATCCCATCCCCATTCCCTTAAGTATCTCCTCACTTCCTCACTCTCTACAAACCACTCCATAGCCTTGCCAAGTTTTATGCTCCTCAATATTCCACCAAGAAGCTCTTCAATGGAGGAGATCTTTTCAGGTGGATTTTCAATAATTTCAAAAACCTTGTCTCTCCCTATTTCGGTTATTCTTTTTTCTAGATCTTCCTTGTCTAAATATTTTATGGCATCAATGTTGGTGTTATATGCCAGAAGAACACCCTTAACGTTTGGGATAGCGTTTAGAGCATTCTCAAAGGCGTTTACATACAGCCTTTTCCACAATCTTATCCTATCTTTAAGGCTTTCCTTCATAGCTTATCACCTCCAGTGTTGGTATGCATTCAAAATTAATAAACATTAGCCAAGATAAACTTCAAAAACTTCCGGCATAAACTATGGATGATGATAATCAAAGGTATTGGGTTGGATTCTTCATCAAAAATTGCCTTTCAAAGTCATGCTCACACTGATCATTTTGTTAGTGGAGAGTTTATAATATCCACAAAACCCACGAAGTTCCTCAGCCATCTCAAAAAAGGTGGATTCTACAAGACCTACCGATTTGGAGAGAGCTTTTACATAGGTGATTATAAAGCAAAGCTCTATCCAGCAGGTCACATGCTGGGCTCTGCTCAAATATACATCAAATTTGATGAGTTTTCACTCCTTTACACAGGGGATGTAAAGTGGTTTAAGCTTAGAACGGCCGAAAAAAGCAAATTCAGAAAGGCTGATATCTTGGTTATTGAAGCCACCTACGGCCTTCCAATGTACAACTTTCCGACTCCCAGAGAAGCTGAAAAGAAGCTCATAGCCTTTGTAGAGGAAGCATTAGACAGAAAAAAGGTTCCAACGCTCTATGCAAATCAAATGGGAAAGGCTCAGGAACTGCTTAAAATTCTGGACGTTCATGGCTATTCTGCGAGAGTTCCAAGTGATATAAGAAAAGTCGCCAAGATCTACGAAAAATTTGGAATTAAGTTTAACAACATTTCAAATGATGGGGAGGTTGTTATTAGGGGTTTTAGAACTCAAAAGCCTATTAACGGCATCCATCCTTCTGAGCTGTTTGTTTCTGGGTTTGGGAACCTAAAGTTCAGCAACCATGCAGACTTCTGGGAGCTTATAAGAATAATTGAGAGGGTTAAGCCTGAAAAAATTTACACACGATACGGCTATAATAGGGAATTTGCAAGGATTTTGAGAGGATTGGGATATGAAGCAAGGCCTGTAGAAGATGTTTTGCTTTCAGGAGAATTAATTTGAAAGAAGAAGAAATCAGAGTGATTTCAAGTATTCAGCATAAGCGTTAGCATCCATAAGCTCTTTCAATTCCTCTTCAAGATTGCTTGGCTTTATCTTAGCAATCCAAGCTCCATATGGGTCTTCGTTGATTTTTTCTGGAGCGTCTTCAAGTTCTTCGTTAACTTCAATTACCTCACCGCTAACTGGTGCGTAAACTTCGCTTACGGCTTTTACGCTTTCTACTTCGCAGAGTACATCTCCTTTTGCCACCTCTTTCCCAACCTCTGGAAGCTCTACATAAGCGAGGTCACCAAGCTCCTTTTGTGCATAGTCGGTTATTCCCACTAAAACCGTGCCATCCTCAAGCACTTGAGCCCATTCGTGGTCCTTGGTGTAGTATAGTCCTTCTTTAATCTTGTATTCTCCAACCTCAATCATAGCAATCACCATAGCCTTTTATAGCTAAAAAACATTTAAAGCTTTTCCTAATTGTGATCACTTTTGAGCAAAATGTATTATTGAATTGACCACATAAATTAGCTTTTGAGGGAGAGTAAATGAGAGACAATCGAAATTTTTGGCTCTTTGCCATGGGACGTTTCGTATCTCTCGTGGGAAGTGGAGTACAAGATGTGGCTTTGCCCTTGTTCATTCTAGATTTAACAGGCTCTGGCACGATAATGGGAACTTTTATGATAATTTCAATGCTTCCTCGATTACTCCTATACCCAATAGCTGGCGTTTTGGGAGATAGAATCAACAGAAAGTGGATAATGGTCTGGATGGACTTTGGGAGGGGAGTAGTTATTCTACTTCTGGCTCTTTTGGCGTCAAAAAATTTAATAACAATACCTATCCTCTTTGGGGCGCAGTTCGTTGTGTCGATCATGAACGCCCTGTTTGGGCCGGCAACCAGTGCTATGCTGCCGGATATAGTAGAAAAAGAGGAGTTAATGAGAGCAAATTCAATTTTGATGAGCCTCAACAGCACAGCTTATATAGTAGGCCCAGCCCTTGGTGGGATAATTTATGGGATGGGAGGAATAATGATAGCGTTTCTTATCAATGGTGTGTCGTTTATAGCTTCAGGTGTTAGTGAGCTTTTTATAAGATATGAACAAAAAGTAGAGAAGATAAAAAACATTGGCGAAGTTTTTGAGGGTTTAAGAGATGGCTTAAACTACATAAGAGTCCGAAGAGGAATATTAATTTTGATGGGCTTTGCTTTGGTGATTAACTTTTTTGCGGCTCCAATATTTGCGGTTCTTTACCCTTATGTGATGAGGATAGTTATTAAATTCACTGCAGAGCAGTACGGTCTTTTAGAGACTTCGTTTATGGGGGGTATACTTCTCGGAAACATCTTAATCGGTGCACTGTTTGCAAAGAAAAAGGCTGAGAACCTTTTAGTTAAAGGTTTGATAGTTGAAACAATTCTACTGTTGATTTTTGCCGTTTTAATGCTCCCACAAAGCATTGCATTCTTTTTGGGACCCAGCTGGAGAATGTTTGGTGCAATCGCTTTGGTATCGGTTTTAATGGGGGTTTCAAATGCCTTCGTGAACACTCCACTAAACGTGGAATTCCAGCAACTTGTTCCAACGGAATATAGGGCGAGGGTGTTTTTCGGTTTTGGAAGTTATGAGTCAGGGAATAATTCCCATAGGCTATGGTGTCGTTGGCATACTCCTCGATAAGACTCCTGCCCATTTAATTGCTCTTAGTTTAGCAGTACTGGTACTTTTCTTAGTTTTGCTATTTGTGACAAAATACTCAAAAGCTGTTTTTATAGAATTTGAAAGTAGGAAGAAGGAAGCTGAAATGGAAGCAATGCTTTAACTCTTCATCATATCCAAAAGATTTAAATATCCTAATGCCAAGATAAAGGGCGATGCTTATGAGGGGGGATCGAGTTCTCCACGAGTTGGCATTCCTCTTATGCTGATCAACTTAGCTATCCCCCTAGACGTAAATCCAAGTCTTTTTCCTCGGTGCAAACTCTTTTAAAAGACGTTTTTAACAACATCAGGGAGGTTAGGATATGGTAGATTTCAAGGCTATTGAAGAAAAATGGCAGCAGAAGTGGCTGGAAGAGAAGGTATTCGAACCTCAGATAGATGAAAAGAAGCCAAAGTTCTACATAACGGTTGCATTCCCCTACTTGTCAGGCCACTTGCACGTGGGACATGCTAGAACCTATACAATACCGGACGTTATTGCAAGGTTCAAGAGAATGCAGGGATACAATGTCTTGTTCCCAATGGCGTGGCATATAACCGGCTCTCCAATAGTCGGGATAGCGGAAAGAATAAAGCACAGGGATCCCCAGACAATCTACGTTTATAGGGATGTCTACAAAGTTCCGGAGGACATTTTGTGGACATTTGAAGATCCAGTGAATATAGTAAAGTACTTCATGAAGGCCGCAAGGGAGACTTTTATCAGAGCGGGTTTTAGTGTTGACTGGAGCAGAGAATTCCACACGACATCGCTCTTTCCGCCGTTCAGTAAGTTTATCGAGTGGCAGTTCTTGAGATTAAAAGAAAAAGGGCTGATCGTTAAGGGAACCCACTACGTCAGATGGGATCCAGTTGTTGGAACCCCCTTGGGAGATCACGACCTAATTGAGGGAGAAGATGTACAGATACTGGATTACATTCTGATAAAGTTCGTTCTTGAAGAGAAAGGCGAAGTTTACTATCTACCTGCGGCAACCCTAAGGCCCGAAACCGTTTACGGAGTAACCAACATGTGGTTAAATCCCGAGGCAACTTACGTGAAAGCCAGAGTTAAGAGCGGAGACAAGGAAGAGAAATGGATAATAAGCAAGGAAGCCGCTTACAAGTTGAGCTTCCAAGATAAGGATATTGAAGTTCTGGAAGAGTTCAAGGGAGAGAAGTTAATTGGAAAGTGGGTCAAGAACCCGGTAACTGGAGATGAGGTAATTATTTTGCCTGCTGAGTTCGTTGATCCAGATAACGCTACCGGAGTAGTCATGAGCGTTCCTGCACATGCACCCTTCGATCATGCCGCCTTGGAGGACATAAAGAAGAACACAGAAATCCTGTTGAGGTATGATATTGATCCAAGGATCGTTGAAAACATAAGCTACATCTCCCTGATTGAGTTGGAGGGCTATGGTGAATTCCCGGCTGTTGAAGAGAGTGAAAAGCTTGGAGTAAAAAGCCAAAAAGATGTGGAAAAACTTGAACAGGCCACAAAAAACATCTACAAAGCTGAATACCACAAGGGTGTCTTCAAGATTGAGCCCTACAAAGGAAAACCCGTTAACGAGGTAAAGGAGCTAGTAGCTAAGGAGATGCTCGAAAAAGGAATAGCTGACAGGATGTATGAATTCTCGGACAAAAACGTCATCTCAAGGTTTGGAAACAGAGCGGTTATAAAAATAATCCACGATCAATGGTTTATCGACTACGGAAACCCAGAATGGAAGGCAAAGGCGAGAGAAGCTTTAGCAGAAATGAAAATCCTGCCGGAGTCAAGAAGGGCACAGTTTGAAGCCATAATAGAGTGGCTCGACAAGAAGGCCTGTGCGAGAAAAGTTGGCCTTGGAACTCCTTTGCCGTGGGATCCGGAGTGGGTGATCGAAAGTCTGAGCGACTCAACAATTTACATGGCTTACTACACCATAAGCAGAGCCGTAAATAAGTATGGCATTAAAGGAGAACAGCTAATCCCAGAAGTTTTTGACTACATATTCCTTGAGGACTTTAGCGAGGAGAAAGAAAAGCAGCTAAGCGAAAAAACGGGCATTCCAAAAGAAGTTATAAGAGAAATGAAGGAAGAATTTGAATACTGGTATCCGCTGGACTGGAGATGCTCGGCTAAGGACTTAATTCCAAACCACTTAACGTTCTTTATCTTCAATCACGTTGCCATATTCAGAAAAGAGCACTGGCCGAAAGGAATAGCGGTTAACGGCTTTGGAACTCTTGAAGGACAGAAAATGAGCAAGAGCAAGGGGAACGTGCTCAACTTTATCGATGCCATTGAAGAGAACGGGGCAGATGTGGTTAGACTTTACATCATGAGTCTAGCAGAGCACGACAGCGACTTTGACTGGAAGAGGAGTGAAGTGGGCAAATTAAGAAAGCAAATAGAGAGATTCTATGAGCTTATAATGGAATTTGCAGCTTATGAGGACAAAGACGTTGAGCTAATGGACATTGACAAATGGCTCTTGCACAGAGTTAACAAAGCCATAAAAGGTGCCACTGAGGCTCTGGAGGAATTTAGAACAAGGACGGCTGTTCAATGGGCTTTCTACAGCATACTGAACGACCTAAGATGGTACATGAGGAGAACAGAAGGAAGGGACGATGAAGCGAAAAAGGTTACTTTGAGGAGAGTTGCTGATATCTGGGTTCGCTTGATGGCTCCGTTTACACCACACATAGCTGAGGAACTCTGGACAAAGCTTGGTGGAGAGGGCTTTGTAAGCCTTGCCAAGTGGCCAGAGCCTGTTGAAGAGTGGTGGAACGAAACAATAGAACTTGAAGAGGACTACATCAAAGCACTAATCGATGATATAAAGGAAATTATCACCGTTGCAAAGCTCGAAAATGCAAAGAGAGCCTACATCTACACAGCTGAAGAGTGGAAGTGGAGAGTAGCGGAGATAGTCGCGGAGAAGAAGGACTTCAAGGCAGCTATGAGTGAAGTAATGAAAGATCCAGAGATGAGAAAGCGTGGCAAGGAAGTTTCAAAGCTGATTCAAAAGCTTGTCAAGGAGAGAGCTTTTGAACTCAAGCGCATCGATGAGGAGAAGGCCTTAAGACAGGCAAAGGACTTCATAGAACGCGAAACGGGGCTAGAAATCATCATAAACCCAGAGGAGGACAAGGGCGGAAAGAAGAAGCAGGCAATGCCGATGAAGCCTGCAATATTTGTGGAGTGAGTTCTTTTTCTATCTCTTTTCTCTTAGAATATCCTAAAAGGAGAAAAGCCACTTTAAAGACCAAGCTCAAAATTCGAAATTATGAGTTTACTTGAAACCTTTTTATCGTATCAATGTAAAACGGGGCTGTTGCAAATACAGAGACGAGCTCTGGGATTGCTACTCCCTTTGGAACATTGTATGCAAAATGAATGAGCCACGCTAGTATCGCAACTGTTAGAGCAGGAATAGGTAAATAACTTCTAAAGTAGACCCCATAGGCAACTAGGAATACTGCAAGAGAGAGAAAGAACGCCACCGAGACTTTGAAGTGCAGTCCCCTGTAGATTTCATCAAAAACAGCCACCAGAATTAGCGTAAACCCGACTAAGAACCCCACAGCAGAGAAAGCTTTGCTGGTTTTGTATATGCACAGTGCTGAAACGTATATGATAAGAGCCCCTCCGAGACTCAAGCCAAAGTTAAATATCGGTGCAACGGAGCTTCTTGTGGCATGTCCAAGATCGCTTAGGGCGTTGTTTGTGATATTGAACCAATCTGAGAGAAGTATTGCTATTGCAATTGATATTAAGGGTATCGCTATTGAGAGATACGCCAGGTATAAACAGGGGGCTTTGTTTATTGCTTTCATGGTTTTTACTTGAGACTTAACCTAAATAAGGTTTTTTGGAGAAATTTAAAATTAAAGAGGGGATCAGAACTTCAAGACCCTTGCTAGAACTACCAGTGGATCCCAAACCGGGGCAAACGGTGGTGCATAGGCTAAATCGGCAAAGAAGAGGTCTTTTGTTGTAAATCCTGCTTGTAAAGCTACTGCAAAAGCATCCACTCTTGGAAGTATCTCTGCTCCAACTGCCTGTAAGCCTAAGAGCCTTCCGTTCTCTTTGTCCGCTATTGCTTTGAGCCATATCTTCTTTCCGCCCGGATAATAATGGGGTTTTGTTCTTGCCTCTATGAATGCCGTCTTAACATCATATCCTTCTTTTAGGGCTTCTCCTTCTGTTAGCCCGGTTTTCCCAATTTCGAGATCCATGAATTTGGTTATGGCCGTTCCAAGAACTCCTGGAAATGTTATGTCAACACCCGCTATGTTGCTTCCCGCTACGTAGCCCATCTTGTTACCCGGTGGAGCCAATGGCACCCATACCCTTCTGCCAGTGATCAAATGCTTTGTCTCGGCAACGTCTCCAGCAGCATAGACGTTTTCAATGCTCGTTTGCATTCTCTCGTTTGTCCATATTGCTCCAGTTTCCCCTATCCTAACCCCTAGTTGTCGTGCAAGCTCTGTGTTTGGCTTGATTCCAGTGGCTATGATGACTAGATCGGCTTTATACTCCCCTGCATCAGTGACTACCTTCTCTACCTTCTCTTCTCCTTCAATCCTAAGGGTTACTTCTTCCAGACGGAGGTTTAGGTGTTCTCTGAGTTTTGCCTCTACTATATCGGTGATTTCCTTGTCAAAGGTTTTTCTTAAGACCCTCTCGCTTCTGCCGATTAGTGTTACATTCTTTCCCTGAACCACAAATGCTTCGGCCATCTCAAGTGCTATATAGCCAGTTCCAATCACCACAACGTTCCTTACATCATTTTTCTCCACATATTCTTTTATTGCAACCGCATCTGGAGGCAGGTCTGCTGTAAAAACTCCCCTCAAATCTACACCCTCTATTGGCGGTACTTGGGGGGAGGCGCCGTTTGCAAAAACCAAGTAGTCCCACTCGTAGGTTTTCTCTTCACCATTCTCCCTTACTCTCACACTTCCTTGCTCAACTTCTATCACTTCTGCATTCAAGTGCAGGTCAATTCCTCTCTTTTTGATGAAAAACTCGGGTGGATAGTGCATAAGTTTCTCCTTTGGAGAAATTCCTTCAACGACATAAGGCACTCCACAGGGGGCATGACTGACCCATTCAGTCGCTTCAAACACCTTTACATCCCATTCAGGTTTCAGTCTCTTCACTCTTGATGCAGTGCTCATTCCAGCAGCTCCGCCACCTATGATAACAACTGTCTTTTTCATATTTATCACCAAAGAAGGGTTGTAAACCTAAGGTTAAAAAAGTTAATGAAGAATCAAATATTCAAAGGAAGTTTCACATAGTCGAGGACGCTTCCGTAACTCTTCTTTATCTCAACGTGTTCAACAAGCCCTTTGAATTCTCCTCCAGCAAGTCCGTCCCCGATTATAGCGCTTCCCTGGGCGGCCTCCTTTGCTTTCCCCTCAAGACCCCTCTGCTTAACCACTGGAAGGCCAAAGCGCTCCTCGAAGAGGTCTTTAACATCTTTTCTAAGCTCATCTATGCGCATAAGTCTACCAGAGAGGATTATTTCCTTGGCATCTCTCACAACGGCGAGTTCACTAGCAACTGCCTTTATAAAGCCGTCTTTCATGGCTTCCCAGGCTTTTGCAAAAGGCTCCTCGTCAAGCCTTTTGGCAAATTCCTCTGGTGGGAGTATCTTTTCTGCGGCAATTATGCTTGCTCCTCCCCAGAAGAGGTGCCACTTCTTGATTTTTCCCATGAGATATGCCACCTCACCGTCGAGGGCACCGCTGTTCACGTATGCCGGGCCAGGGAATATCGTACCCCCAATGCCATCAACTATCTTTCCACCCTTGACTGCTCCAGCGTAATTGTAGCCAAAGCCAACCTCAAGGAGCACGAATGAAACGTCGGAATACTCAATGTTAAGCCTCTTGGCTTGGTCGTAGATTCCAAGAACGGTTATCGCCATTTTATCCGCTGTTCCCATGTCTATTTTGTTGTATTTCCTCCATTCTGGCACAGTTGGAAGGTGTATAACGCCGGGAATAAACCACACGTTCATATTCTTTTCAGCCATCTCGCTTACCATCTTTTGCAATCCAATGAGAACTGGTATTTCTTTCATTTCTTCTTCTCTAACTAGCGTCATCTCAAAGCGGTCTTTTTCAGTTAATTCACTTATGTGCTTAAGCGGAACTCCGTACCCTGAGGGGCCGATTATTAAGTCTGCACTGAATTCTTCTATTGTCCTAACGATTTTGCTTGGCTCTTCCGCAACTACTTCACTTGGAAAGCTGAGATCGAGTTTTATCTTTCCGTCTTCAAGGCCAATAATGTCAAAGCTCTTCGTGCCTGGATCGACACCTATAACCCTCATTTTATCACCGGAACAAAGAAGAAGAGAGGAATTAAAAAAGTTTATTCCTGCTTTTTCTCCTCGATATAATATTTCCCCTTAACCCTAACGAGCCTGTAAATTTCTCCTTCCTTTACTTCAAATTCTGGTTTTTCGAGCTCAAAGGTCTCATAGCTGTTCATGTCCATAAACTGGACTTCTCTTGGAGTTGAACTCGTTGCCATAGCTTCCAGTCTCTCGTGCTCTACTGTGTCTATTTCATCTCGCTTTGCACTTTTCCAGTCTTTGTGTTCATTTTCGTGAGTGGAGAGGTTCTTTAAGAACAACCCTTTTCCGTTCACATCTTCAACTCTGTATATGTTGCCTTTTTTGTCCCCCACTATGTCTCCTTTTCTAAACTTTGGGATTCTAACGCTAACACTTGTCCTATAAACTTCCTTGCTCGTCATTCTGTCCTGCCCAATTAGCTGATAAGCCTCACTTATACTCCCGCCATATTTATCCCTTATCGCTTGGGCAAGCTTTCTTGCAGCACTTGTTGATCCCATGTAGAAGTCTATTCCTTCTTCTTTTTCTACAGTATCTTGGATGAAGCCCATCCTGTCGCGCTTCATTATTTCGTCAACTTTTTCCTCAACTAGTTTTGAGATTTCATCTTTCTCTTCTTTTGTTAAGACTCTATCTTCAGCTCTAACCTGCAAAATTGCCTCGAAATAACCTCCTAAGAATTTCTGGCACCTTGGACATACTGTTTGCCTTACATAGACTGTTACCATCTTCTTCTCATGGTGAAGCTCCTTTTGCATTTCATGAATTCTCGCTTTAACTTCCACTTCATAGTTGATTATTGCCGGAAAGTACTCTATGTGCCACTCAATTGGCTCAAAGCTCACATATGCAGTTCCTACGGGCACTTCTTCAATTTCCTCCAATTCCTCTTTCGGAACAATTTTTACCTCTTTAACTCTCTCATCAAGGAGGAGGTTTTCAATGAGAGCATTATCGGCAACTTCAAAGATAAGCTCTTCAAGGTTGTAAGTTTTTGGATCTACCCATGTCCCTCTAACCTTATAGCTCCCACAGTTTTGGCATAGCTCGGTATTTATTTCATCTTCTATTAGGAGTACGGGGTTTTCCTTTCTAAAGCATACCTGACAGAGGCCGTCTATCAACGGCCCCCCTTCGTTCTCGCTAATTCCACATCTGTAGCAAAATCTCTCGCTCATTTTTCTCACCACTACAAGCTGAGGTTTCATGATTAAAAACTTAACTTCCATTAGGAATTAGTGGAAGAGGGAAGGCACTCTCAAGGCCAGCAGATTTCTTCTTGGGAGAAGAACGAAATTATAACAGCTTTGCCATCTGGGCATGAGGGACGCCTTGGATGTAAAGGACTCTCTTTTCATCTACATAGCCCAGCTCAATGGCCTTTTTTACGCACCTCTCTCCGGTGAGGTTTGCTATTGTGGCCTCTTCCAGCAGGGACTCAAGCTCTTCAACTTCTCTGAGTTCACCTTTGTAGAATCTCTCTTTTACCTCTAATTTGAGCTCGCCTTCTCTAAACGTTTTACCCAAAAGCTCTTCATCACATGCAGCAACGAGAACTTCTCCCTGAACACGATAAACCTTAACGTAAATTTTCATAGCTATCACAGGATAAAAAGAGAAGAGGGGGTTTAAAAAGTTAATTCAAGAAGCATTAAATGAAGAAAATTAAAAATCTCAAGAAGATTCAAGTTCCTCAATAGCTTTTTCGAGGATTTCTATTGCTTCCATCAAGTACAGATAAGCTCTCCTCATATGAACAAAGGTCTGGATGTGTCCCTTAAGTGGATGCCCAAATTTCCATGCAAGCTCATATTCCTTTTCAGCCATCTCTTTGTATTCGAGAGCCATTTCTAGTGTCTCTTCACTTACTCCAAGCTCTACGCTTTTGTTGTAGAGTTCGTCAAATTTCTCTATTCCTTCCTTGTATCTTAAATAATAGAAGTACTGGAGTGCTGTAATGGGCCTTCCGAGTGAACCCATTGATGGTATCGGGGAGCTACCATTTTCTCCAATAGCGGTTGTTAATGGGACTGCCATAGAGACCAAAAACAAAGCCATAACTATGGCAAGGTATTTTCTCATTTTTATCCCTCCTGTAAGTTGCTCGTGTTAGTATTTAGGTGTTGTTGAATATAAGCATTTCGGCATTGCTGTATAAAGATGACCTCAAGCTGTTTTAGTTGTTTCACAATGGTGTAAAGCTGCTAATGGTGTATCAATAGCAAGAACTCAAAACTTATGAACAACTTCCAATATGTCTAATGAACGAGAGAGAAATAAGAGATAAATAAATCAAATTCTTTCAAAAGCCAACCCAACTTCCAATGCAGTACCTAATGGCAAAACATCCTCATCAACGTTGAATCTTGGATGGTGGTGAGGATAGATTATCCCTTTCTCTCCATTTTTAATGCCCAGAGCTATAAATGCTCCCGGTACCTTTTGGAGGTAGAATGCAAAGTCTTCGGCCCCCATAGTCTTTGGAACTTCTTCTACTTTTAGTCCGAGATTTTGAGCAACCTTTCTAGCAAGAGATGCCATTTTTGGATCGTTTATGGCTGGAGGGCTTATTTCCTCTATTTTGAGCTCACACGAAGCATTGTTAGCTAATGTTATGCCCTTTAAAATCTCTTCAATTCTTTTTTCAATAAGAGCTTTTGTTTCTGGCGTGAAGAACCTATAGGTGCCATTCATATAAACCTTCTCTGGAATCACGTTAAAGGCCTCTCCGGCTTTTATTGAGCCCACACTTACAACCCCACTCTCTAGAGGATTAAGGTTTCTGCTTATGATTGTTTGGAAAGCTAAAATAGCTTGGGCTGCTATGGGAACCGGGTCGATCGTTTCGTGAGGCGAAGCCCCGTGGCCTCCTTTTCCTTCTATCTCTACATCGAACCTTCCAGCCCCTGCCATAAAGGGGCCTTCTCTTATACCAACAACACCGCTCGGCAGTTCCATCCATACATGGAGGCCAAAGATGGCATTAACTCCTTCAAGAGCCCCACCTTCTATCATCTTCAATGCTCCGTTTCCTCCCTCCTCTGCTGGCTGGAAGAGTAACCTCACTTTGTTAGGGAGCTCGTTTTCATGCTCAGCTATTATTCTCGCTGCTCCGAGGAGCATTGCAGTGTGAGCGTCATGTCCACAAGCGTGCATTTTTCCCGGGATTCTGGACTTGTAAGGGACATCGTTCTCCTCCTGAACAGGCAAAGCATCCATATCGGCCCTTAAAGCTATAGTCTTTTCTCCTTTGCCAATATCCGCTATTATCCCTGTTCCAATGCGCTTAATTTTGTACCCCCACTCTCTCAGGTGTTCCTCAACAATTTTTGATGTTCTCTCTTCCTCGTAGCCGAGCTCAGGATGCATGTGAAAATCCCTGCGCCAGGCAATTATCTGGTCTTTAATTTTGAGGGCTTCTTTAAGAGGATTCATGGGAGGTCACCCATGTAACTAAGTTCAAATTTGTATTTTAGCCTTTCGATGTGTACTTTGAATAGACCCCACCAAAAAGCAACAACACGGAAAGAATAAAGGCATCCACTCCGCTCTCAAGGGCATATATTAACGTCGCCAAAACAACACTTGCGGTTTTTTTGTCAGTTTCTGATAATCTAAGCAAACTTCCAAATAGATACGCCTCAACTACCCCAAGGATTCCAAAATCCGCTATTGGCTGGCCGAAGAGGAAGTAAGTGTACCTACCGTTAAGGGTAAACATAAATGCAATTCTCCACCTTGGGTCGCTGTGGAGTAACAATTTGCCGTGGAAAAAGCCAAATGGGAGAGAGACTGAAACTATGTTATGGAAAATCAAAAATGTAAATCCCATTCTGACCAAAAGAGCTTCAAGATTTCCACTTAAGAAGGCAACAAATAAGAAAACTGGCACTCCGATTAAGGCTTGTCTGAACGTCAATTTGTTTTCGTAATAATATGGAAGCGAGTAAAATAGGAATATCAAAAGCATCAGAGATCTAAAAGTGCCTAAAAAGAAAAGAACCTCCAATGCTAAGAAAAGGGCAGTTTTGAGCTTCCAGTTTAGTTCGCAATACGTAAGAGAGATTCCAGACAAAAACGCAAAAAGTACTAGGGGTTTAACAAGCCTAAACCTAAGCTCCCACTGGAAAAACGGGACACCTTCAAATAAATAGAGAATAAGTATGAAAAAGATAGAGCTCACAAGAACAAATTTTGCATATTTCTCAAAGGATTCATATTTTTTTGATATTAAGAACACAACTAAAACAGCCAACTGGCCGTAAATTGGGAGTGCAAAGGAGAGAATGAATATGAGAAACCAGTAAACCCATTCCGGGAATCTTATTGGTTTTAAATAACCGATAACTAAAACCCCCCAACATAGCAGAGCAATAGCGAGAGCAATTGTGATTCTACTAGAGGGGAGAACCGTGGCATACAGCTTATCCTTGAGGAAGATATTTGCATAAACCATTAAAAATAAGTATGTAAAAAATGCAAGGGTAAAGAGCTTTAGGGCTTTCATTGAACCACCAACTTTAATAAAGTCAAAAGAACATTAAAAGGCTTAGGGGTGTAAAAGATGAAAAGAGCTAAGTTTGCATTGTTCATTACGGTTTCATTCCTTATTAGGCTTATACCTCACAGGACTTTGTTGCTGGCAGTTTATGACGAGTATCTCCATAGAGATTTGACGTTAAGAATTGTTAACAGTGGGATAGGGGTTCTTTCTAGAGATTTAGGGTCGCTTTTGGGTCTTAAAGCCTACAGCTATCCTCCCCTCTTTCATGTAATAGGAGCCCTCTTTTATGAGATTTTCAAGAGTGATTATGTGTTCTTTATCCTGCCTGCGATCTATGGCACACTTTCATTGATAGTCTTTTACTATCTCTCCAAGGAAATTCTAGGAGAAGAGAATAAAGCATTCTTGGCAACCCTTTTGGTAGGCTTTGCACCGAATTTTCTTTATAGAACTAGCCTGTATATCCCCGAAAATCTTGGCATTTTTCTATTTATCTTGGGTCTTTTGCTTATAGTAAGGTTTCTTAAAACCAGAAAAACAAACTACTTAATATACCTAGGAATCCTGCTCCCTATTTATATGGTCACACACAGAGGGTGGGTGTTTTTTGTTGGAGTTGGGCTATTAATGTTCTTTGTGTACTTCATTCCCTGGGTGAAGAGGCATCTCCACTACTTGGCGGTTTTAGCCCTTGCAGGTCTGGCCCTTTATTATGCCCCCGTAACTGGGGAGTTCATAAGGGGCCTTATTTCTAGAATGCCAAGGGAAGAGGTTACAGCTTTGGGCTATTTGAAGTGGATTGGAGTTGTTCAGCTGATTTTTGGGGTTCTGGCAACTAAGAAGTATTTAGAGGGAGACCCAATTAGGCAGGGTTTGGCATTGTGGGCTTGGACGTTCATGATCTTGGGCAGCATAGCGTTTAGGTTTAGGGATCCCTATGCATCCCTACCCCTTTCAATAATGGCGGCAGAGTACTTGGTGGATGAGGTATTTCCAAAGCTTCGCTTAATTCTCGAAAAAATCACTGCAGATATGAGTGGAATAGGTGCGAACGTATTTAGGAAGGCTTTGCTTAATAAAAAAGCCGTTTCCATTTTGATAGCATTGTTTATTGTTACTCCCATTGTGCAGGGGGCTTACTCTTCATATGCCTACATAACCCCTCCAACGGTAAAGGACAAGGAGGCGTTTGAATGGATAAAAGAGAACACTCCAGAAGATGCCGTATTTTTGGTGTGGTGGGATTTGGGATATCTATTAATAGGCAACACCCATAGAAAAGACGTTGTAATGTGGAAAAAAGTTTACCAAGGATTTTTTGAGGAAGCTCCGGATCCTCAAGAGGCAATTAGGGCATATGCAGATCACGTGGTCATGTTTAGTTCAACCCAAAAGGATAGGGTTTACCATCTAATGAAACTCTACAATGTCAGCTATATTTATGTAGATAAGTACCGCAGGGCTTATGGTCTCATAAAGTACGGTCTTATGGAATACGCCCCTTATGATACTCATTTCAAAACGCTCTTCGTAAATGGGAACTCTGAGCTCTACCAATTCATACCAAACCCTTCCCTCATCCCGCCGGATCAGGATAAGATAGAGTATTCCGGCCGCTATGGAGCATTGGTGAACTTTTTAGAAAACTTCTGGACTGGCTACAACTATGCAGACTTTGACGAGGGATATAAGGGAGATTACTTTTTGAATGCCAGGATTGCGGAGATATACGCTTACCTCTATCAAAAGACAGGGAATGAAAAATTCAAGGAACGCTATGAATGGCTATTAAAGTGGCTTGCATATAAACAGCTTGATAATGGGGGCTTTCCCGAAGGTGTTCCTCCAAATGACTTTACTTTGTATACAGCCTTTACATTGGAACCTCTAAGGGAAATGCCTTTTGAAGGAAATGCTAAGGGGAAAAAGTATCTCCAGGAGAGGATCAAAGAAAATTACATCATGACCACTCCGAAAGACAAAAAAGGAGACCTATTTGCCGAGGCTCAAATGCTTCCAATACTCTATGAGTATGGCCTGCTTAATGAGACCGTGCTGAACAACATGGTAACGAAAATCCTTGAGGAACAGAGGAAAGATGGGAGCTGGAAGAAGAGTTTGGGAGGTACTATAGTCACGGCCTTTGGTTTGGCTAGATATTACCAGATAAGTGGGGATGAAAGGGTCTTACCTGCAATCAAAAAAGCAGCAGAATGGATCAAGGAGCAGCAAGAAGAAAACGGACGTTTCAAAGGGGAAAAAGGTTATGGTTATTCTAGAGCAACCTATGCCAATGTTTTGTTCGTGTATCATATTGTCGGAATGACGAAAGAAGAGGAACAGATGCTAAACATTATCAAAAACACCTATGATCTCAACAAGGAACCACGGCCTCTCCAAGCTACATTGGATATTTTTAGGGCTTTGAAATATGCGTATGGGATTGAGAACGCTGTTGAAACTCTCAATGAGATTCTAGCCTCGCAGAACTTTTAATTTTTTAACCTTATGATGTTTTATTTTATGAGTTCAAAAGCCATCTTTGGACAGTTAATTTTAAATAGGCTCTCTCTATATCACCCACGGTTATTCTAAGAAGGAGGGATCGAGATGGCGTACAGATTCATAAAATGGTTTGAGGAATTGAGGAAAGAAGACGTCCCCCTTGTGGGTGGAAAAGGTGCAAACCTTGGAGAAATGACAAACGCTGGAATTCCAGTCCCACCAGGGTTCTGTGTTACAGCTGAAGCGTACAAATACTTTGTTGAAAACGTTAGGGTTGAAGATGGAAGAACTCTTCAAGAGTGGATTATGGACATTATAAGCAAAACTAATGTTGATGACAGCAAGCAGCTCCAGGAGAATACCGCTAAGATTAGGGAAAAGATAATCTCACTTGAAATGCCTGAAGAGATTGCCAAGGAGATTGAGCAAGCCTATAAGGAGCTCAGCCAAAGGTTTGGCAAAGATGAGGTTTATGTCGCTGTTAGGAGCTCTGCTACAGCAGAAGATCTCCCGGAGGCTTCATTCGCTGGACAACAGGAGACTTTCTTGGATGTTCTTGGTGCAGATGACGTTAAGGATAAGGTAAAGAGATGCTGGGCTTCACTTTGGACCGCAAGAGCTACATTCTACAGGGCAAAGCAAGGATTTGACCACTCAAAGGTTTACTTGAGCGCTGTTGTTCAAAAGATGGTTAACAGCGAGACAAGCGGTGTTATGTTTACCGCAAACCCCGTCACAAACGATAGAAATGAGATAATGATCAACGCAAGCTGGGGACTTGGTGAGGCTGTTGTTAGCGGTGCCGTAACTCCAGATGAGTACATTGTCGAAAAGGGCACCTGGAAGATTAAGGAGAAGTTCATTGCCAAGAAAGAGATAATGATTGTTAGAAACCCAGAGACCGGTAAGGGAACCGTTAAGGTCCCAGTTGCTGAGTATCTTGGCCCAGAATACGTTGAAAAGCAAGTCCTCACCGATGAGCAGATAATTGAAGTTGCAAAGATGGGTGCCAAGATTGAGGAGCACTACGGATGGCCACAGGACATTGAGTGGGCTTACGATAAGGACGACGGCAAGCTCTACATCGTCCAGAGCAGGCCTATTACCACACTCAAAGAGGCCGAGAGTGCCGCTACCGAAGCCGCTGAGACTGAAGAAGCTGAGGTCATTCTCAAGGGGCTTGGTGCCTCACCAGGTATCGGTGCTGGTAGAGTGGTTGTTATCTTTGATGCTAGCGAGATCGACAAGGTTAAGGAAGGAGACGTCCTTGTAACAACAATGACAAACCCAGACATGGTTCCTGCAATGAAGAGAGCCTCTGCTATTGTCACTGACGAAGGTGGAAGAACCAGCCACGCTGCTATCGTTTCAAGAGAACTTGGTATCCCAGCTGTTGTTGGTACCAAAGAGGCTACCAAGAAGCTTAAGACTGGCGACTACGTCACAGTTGATGGTACTAGAGGTGTCGTCTATAAGGGCATAGTCAAGAGTCTCGTCGAGAAGAAGGAAGAAGCAGCTGTTGGAGCCGCTGGTGGTCAAGTAGTAGTTGCAGGCGCTCCACTTATCACTGCAACCAAGGTCAAGGTCAACGTTTCAATGCCAGAGGTAGCTGAGAGGGCTGCAGCAACTGGAGCTGATGGTGTTGGTTTGCTTAGAGCAGAGCACATGATCCTCAGCATTGGTCAGCACCCAGTTAAGTTCATCAAAGAAGGAAAGGAAGAGGAACTTGTCGAAAAGCTTGCCGAAGGTATTAGAACTGTCGCAGCTGCCTTCTATCCAAGGCCAGTGTGGTACAGAACACTTGACGCTCCAACCAACGAGTTCAAGGAAATGCCAGGTGGAGAAGACGAGCCTGATGAGAGAAACCCAATGCTTGGATGGAGAGGAATTAGGAGAAGCCTTGACCAGCCAGAATTACTCAAGGCCGAGTTTAAGGCTATTAAGAAGGTCGTCGAGGAAGGTTACAACAACATCGGCGTGATGCTTCCACTTGTGGGCCACCCAGAGCAGATCAGGAAGGCTAAGGAAATTGCTCTCGAAGTCGGTCTCGTTCCACACAAGGACGTCGAATGGGGTGTTATGATAGAGGTTCCAGCAGCAGCTCTCATCATAGAAGAGCTCGTTAAGGAGGGCATCGACTTCATAAGCTTCGGTACAAACGACCTTACCCAGTACACCCTTGCTATAGATAGAGACAACGACAGAATAGCTTACCTCTACGATGAGACCCACCCAGCAGTACTCAAACTCATCAAGCATGTCATTAAGGTCTGTAAGAAGCACGGAGTTGAGACCAGCATCTGTGGACAAGCTGGAAGCGATCCAAAGATGGCTAAGATACTCGTAAGGCTTGGCATTGACAGCATCTCAGCCAACCCAGATGCAGTAGAGCTCATCAGAAAGGTTGTTGCTCAAGAAGAGCAGAAGATTATCTTCGAGGCAGCCAGAAAGAAGCTCTTTGGAGAAGAGGACGAGCTCGAGTTCTGAGCTCTTTACCCTCTTTTCTTCTTAAATTAATCTTTTATTTCTGAAAGACCCATTCTACGGATAATTTATCCATAATAAGCTTTTTATAGTAACGTTTCGATTTTCATTTAAGCACAAGGCGATCACTTTTGAACAGAATTAAGATATGCAATGATCAATGATATCTCACTAAGGTGGCCTATATGGACGGAGAGAAGATTCAAGCGATGAGGCAGGAGATAGTGGAGGGCAACATAGAGAAAACAATGCTGAAGCTAGCTTATCCTTTAATAATCAACAACATGGTTCAAGTTCTTTATAACCTCACAGATACTTTCTGGCTGGGAAGATTAGGTACGGAAGAACTCTCCGCCCCAGGGACGGCTTGGCCTCTCGTGTGGTTTTTTATGAGCATTGGAATGGGCTTTGCGACTGCAGGCTTTGCCTTTGTGAGCCAATATATTGGGGCTAAGGATTACGAGAAGGCTAATAGAGCTGCTGGGGCGCTGTATTCCTTGATGATGTTCTTTGCTATATTTGTGGCCATTTTTGGACTTTTGATCGCACCTTTCGCCCTTAAGTTCATGAAGGTCACGCCTGAGGTTTATCCTTTTGCTTTGAACTATATTAGAGTGATTTTCATAGGTATACCTTTCTCCTTTACTTTGTTTGCATTTAACTTCCTTCTCAGGGCAGTTGGGGATACAAAAACTCCTGTGAAAATCAACATGTTCACTGTTTTCCTTAACATTATTTTAGATCCCCTCTTGATTTTTGGTTGGTTGGGGTTTCCGAGGCTTGGAGTTATAGGGGCTGCAGTGGCAACAATGTTTTCAAATAGTGTTGGTTCTTTGATTGGAGGATATCTACTGTTTAAGGGGAGAGTGGGAATTCATCTTACCTTGGAGAACCTCAAGCCAGAGTGGGATTTCTATGCCAGGATTTTCAGAGTGGGACTGCCTTCAAGTGTGGGCTTTTCTACGGATGCCTTTGGCTTTGTTGTGCTTACGAGGATAATCTACATCTATGGAACCGTCGCCTTCGCTACCTATACCATAGGAAACCGTCTTACAAATTTTATGTTCGCTATAGCTAACGGAATAAGCCAAGCAATGGGAACCATGGTGGGCCAGAACGTTGGTGCCGAGAAATATGAGAGGGCAAAGAAAATAGCAGAGAGAGCCATGCTGACCAATTTAATTGTCTTAACTGTTGGAACTGCTATAGTGGTAGCGTTCAGAGCCCAAATATTTGGATTTTTCGTGAAGGATGAAAGAGTTTTAGCGGAAAGTGCTAAGTTTGTTAGGTATTTTGCATTTTCCTTGCCGTTTTTTGGTATTTTTTCCGCTGTAAGCAACGTATTTCAGAGCTCTGGACATACCAAAAAGAGCATGATACTTGGCATGGTAAGGTTGTGGGTACTTAGAATCCCCCTTGCATACAGCCTCGGAAAGTTTATGGCAGATACAACTGGAGTATGGCTTGGAATGGGTTTAAGTAACTTTCTGGCGGCATTAATTGGCTTTGCTTGGTTCCTTAAGGGTAGCTGGATGAAGAGGATAATAGACCATTAATATTATATATTAACGCTTCGACAGGTATTTTACCATGGCTAGGATAGAAGAGATGAGAACGGAAATTCTGGAAGGGAATATCGAGAAAACTCTCTTCAAGTTATCTTGGCCTTTAATCCTTAATAACCTTGTTCATGTCCTCTACAATATAACCGATACTTTCTGGCTTGGAAAAATTGGAAGAGAAGCTCTTTCTGCTCCAGGTGTTTCTTGGCCGTTAATTGGAACTCTCATGAACCTCGGCCAGGGATTTGCCGTTGCTGGTTTTGCTTTTGTTGGTCAGTACATAGGGGCAAAGTTGTATGATAAGGCCAATAGGGCTGCTGGGGCATTATATTCTTTGGTTCTATTTTTTGCATCTTTAACAGCGTTTATAGGGTTTTTTATAACCCCCAAAGCCTTGGAATTTATGAAGGTTACTCCAAATGTTTATCCCTATGCCCTTACATACGTTAGAATAGTTTTCTTGGGACTTCCTTTTTCTTTTATGGGCTTTGCGTTTAGTGCCCTGATGAGAGCCACTGGAGATACAAGAACTCCAGTAAAAATCAACATGTTTACGGTATTCCTGAATGTAATTCTTGATCCTATCTTGATATTTGGTCTTTTTGGGCTTCCTAGACTTGGTGTTGCCGGAGCTGCTGTGGCGACTGTTTTCTCAAATACCCTCGGTTCTATAATTGGAGCATACCTTCTCTTTAGTGGAAAAGCTCCCATCCATCTAAAGTCAAGGGAGCTTAAGCCAGATTTTGAATTCTACAAGCGCATTTTCAAGGTAGGGTTGCCCTCTGGAATAGGTCAATCTGCGAACAGTTTTGGCTTTGTCATGCTTACGAGAATAATATTTGGGTTTGGGGATGTTACTTACGCTGCTTATACTATAACGACACGCTTAGTGAACTTTCTTACCAGCATTTCCAGGGGGATAAGTATGGCGATGGGAACGATGATAGCCCAGAATGTTGGTGCTGAGAAATATGAGAGGGCAAAGAAAATAGCAGAGAGAACCATGATCATCAACATCCTAATAGCTACAAGTGCTGTTGTGATTATAGGGATTCTAAGAGTTCCAATATTTAGGGTTTTTCTCAATGATGAGGAGGTAATAAAGGAAAGTACCGTAGTTTGGAAGTATTTCCTCACTTCTGTTCCCTTCTTCAACGGCATTTTTGTTGTGGTAAACAATGTGTTTAGGGCATCTGGGCATACTAAGAAAAGCATGGCGTTGGGAATTCTACGGCTTTGGGGGTTGAGGATTCCGCTTAGCTATGTTTTGGGTTATACCCTGTTGGGATCTTCCATAGGTGTTTTTCTGGGCATGGGTCTTAGTAACGTTATTGCTGGATTATTCGCTTTTGTCTGGTTCCTTAAAGGAAGCTGGATGAAGAGGATTATAGACTGACTTCTTTGAAACGAAGACTATTGGGAATTATATTAGTTACCTATAATCATTGCGAAGAGAAGTCCAAAGGATAAGGGAGTAGATGCTCAATAGAGTGTTGAGAAAATTGTCTGCCTGTAGAGCAAATGACTTTTTATGGTCAAGTTATGTATGCAAGAGTAGAATACTTTGAATAGAACTCTAAGCAATTCGTTTGGTGCAATTACTATTTCATGTAATCTTCTAGAAGATTAATGAATGCAATGCCTGGAAGCACTAATTTTTGTTGTATTATTTGTTCCTAGATGTTAATTGCCTTAATTCTCTCACTTTTAGGTTCAACCAAAAACTTTATAAATCAAACATACATATGTAATATTGAAGTTACATATGAAGAGGTGAACCAACATGTGGAAGAAGATATTGGGATTTGGGTTCCTTGTGCTAGCCCTGTTCGGACTGGTGCTTGGAGGTGTGGCTGCATATAGAGGGGTGCCAGGGACCAACCCGGAGGCACCGCAGGTATACCAGGAGGATTACACGAGCTACTACGCACCACTGAGCGACGAAGAGGCCAGCGGGTTAATCTATATGGTCGAGGAGGAGAAGCTCGCGAGGGACGTCTACCTAACGCTCCACAACGAGACGGGATTGACGGTCTTTGAGATGATAGCCGAGAGCGAGCAGAGCCACATGGACGCCGTGCTGTCGCTGATCGATAAGTACAACCTAACCGCACCGGGCACGCTTGACCAGGTCGGCGTCTTTGAGAACCCAGAGCTCCAGGCTCTCTACGACCAGCTGATAGAGCAGGGAAGCCAGAGCACCGTTGATGCACTCAAAGTCGGGGCGCTCATAGAGGAAACCGACATCAAGGACCTTGAGGAGTGGATCGCCAAGACCGACAACGAGGACATAGCAAGGGTTTACAGCAACCTCATGGCCGGAAGCGAGAACCACCTAAGGGCTTTCGTGAGGAACCTGGAGGCAGAGGGGGTTGAGTACACCGCTCAGGTGCTTCCCCAGGAGCAGGTTGACGAAATAATGGCTGGAGAAACTGGCCACAGCGGACACGGTAAGATGATGGCGGGAGAAAATCACAGCCACATGAAGGGTAAGGAAGGTGACAGGATGGCAAAGGAACAGAGAGGGAAAATGGGCGGAAGGATAAAGGGCAACGGAGACGAGAAAGGCACCCACGAACATGGAAAAAGCGGCAACGGTGAAGGGAACAAGTCCATGAGGGGCTACGGCAGCGGGGACTGCCTAATACAGGCTGAGGGAGCCTGAAGGAGGTAAGAAAATGAGTGAGTCCATAACGACAATCCTGAACTTCGTATTAAAGCTCATCAAGGGGGCTCAGCGCCCCCAGCCCTCACCGGCTATCCACAGAGAGGAGGATAAAAGGGATGGGGCCGATTGATGCAGGAAGAAACGAGATTGGCCTCGTGGTTGGCCTTATAGTGATCGCCGCGGTGATGGTGGTTGGATACCTTATCGCGAGAGGCTCTTTCCGGGAGGAGGAAATAGAGGAGTGTGATGAAGAATGAGAGTCCCGAGATGGTTTAAACCAACCCTCGACCTGCTCCTGCTCTTTGATTTTATCATCGAAGCCCTTTCGGGGATAGCCCTCTACCTCGCGCCAAGCGGGAGAATTGCGAGGGAGGAGCTCTGGACTTTCCTCGGCCTCGGCAAAGAGGCATGGGAAGGGCTCCACATATACTTCGGCTTCGCCATGGTCGCGCTGGTGGCGCTCCACCTCTTCGTCAACTTCAGCCCGATGGTGTGCATGCTGAGAAACATCGTCACCAACAGAAAGGAGCGGAAGGTAAACTGGAGGAACATATCTGCCCTAATAGCTCTTTCGGTGCTCTTCGTTGGTGGGGGAATAATCTACGCCCTAATGAGGGGATGAAGATGAAAAGGAAAGCAATCTTTGGGTTGCTCAGCCTTTTGATTATCCTCGTCGTTGCGAGGAGGAGTATTCTGAGATAGTCGGCTCCAACTAACGAAAGGCTTTTATCCTTTCTTCCCCTTTTCCTTCTGTAAGACATTGATTGCATATGCAGTCTAAAAGTGATGGTCATGGTGCGGAGCGTTGACGAACTTGTGGCCCTCGGAGAGGCCCTCGGCAATCCCGTGAGGGTTAGAATACTTAAACTCCTCTGCCAGAAGGAGTGGTACGTCTATGAGCTGGCCAAGGAGCTGGGCATCTCAAGGCAGCTCCTCTATCTCCACCTCAAGAAGCTCGAAAAGGCCGACCTCGTCGAGAGCGAGCTACGCCTTGAGCCCGACGACCCGAGGGCCAAGAAGTACTACCGCGCAAAGCAGTTTAGAGTGGTTATAGACAACGAAACGATAAAGAGCCTGGAGGAATGAAACATGCCGTGGGGAGGTGGGCAGATGGCAACCCCAAGTGGGTGGATAAGCATAACCCTTGGTCTTATACTCTTGGTGGTTTTCATATTCGCGTTCTATCAGATGAACAAAACGTTAAACGAAATGAAGTTTGAGCTGGAGAAGCTCAGGAACACCCTTGAGGAGACTAGGAAGAACACCGAGGAAGTTAAGAAGAAGCTCGAAGAGGTCTGAGAATTCCCAAGTCATGTATCTCTGAGGCTGTTATAGGCTTCTATTTGTATGCTATATCTTTTGTTTATTTTCGAAAATTTCTTAATCCTTGAGAGAAAGCCGGACAAGATAATTCTGGATGAAAGCCGAAACATCAAAATATTTATATGGTGAGAATTCTATATAGATTGGGTGTTTGATATGGAGTTCAGGAAGATACAGTTTACTGGACGGAGCTCATACATAATCTCACTTCCAAAAAAGTGGGTTAAGGAAAATAACTTGAAGCAGGGGGATGTCGTTCCGATAGTGATCAATCCCGATGGGTCTTTGTTAATACTTCCCAAGGAACCCAAAGAAGTTAGCGAAAGCAAGGAGCTTGTAATTTCTAAGGATATTTCACCAGACATGGCGGTTAGGCTTCTGATTTCTGCCTACATACAAGGGTATGACGTTATTGATGTAAAGTTTACAGAGGACATGCCTCTATATAAGGTAAAGATACGAGGGACAATCCAGAACCTTCCGGGATTGGAAATAATCTTGGAGGAACCCCTTAGGATTACGAGCAAAAGCCTATTGGCGGATGAGGAGGTAAACCTGAGGGAAATAATAGAGAGACTGACTTCTATCTTAATTTCGATGATAGAGGACTTAATGCTTATAAGTGAATTCGAAAAGAAAGAAGTTCTCAGAGATATCAACGGGCTGGAAAACGAACTGGATCGCTTTTATTTCCTAACGCTGAGAGCGGTAAACAAAATACTCTCAGGGGGCAGCATAGTAAAGGATGGAGGACTAATAAAGAGGAATTTTGACCTTTTAGGGGTTCTCTTTATAGTACGCAATATTGAAAGAATAGGCGATCACATGGTTAGAATAGCTGAAAACTTCGATCCGGATTTGGATATTGCGTACTTAAAGGGGATACTCCAAAAAGTCATGGCTCAGATAGCCCAAAAAGATCTAAAAAAGATTGATGAGATAATGCTTGAGCTAAAAGCCCACATAAAGTCGATAGATTACAGAAAATCCGTCGCTATGGACAGTTATCGGAGGATACTGGAATACCTTGAGAACATAGGAGAGACAATAATAAACATGAGCCTGAGTTAATGAAACTTCTCTCTTTTCGTTTCCATAATGCTTTTAACCTTTCGAAGACATTACGTAATGGTGATTCTGATGGTTGCGATTATTGTTCATGGTGGCGCCGGCACAATAAAAAACGAGGATAGGATTCCCAAAGTCCTTGAAGGAGTCAGGGAGGCTGTTTTAGCAGGTTGGAAAGAATTAAAACGAGGTTCTGCTCTTGATGCCGTTGAAGAAGCTATCAAAGTATTAGAGGACAACCCAGTATTCAACGCTGGGACGGGTAGTGTTTTAACCTTGGATGGGAAAGTGGAGATGGATGCCGCTATTATGCGTTCCAATCTTGAAGCTGGTGCAGTTGCGAGCATATGGGGAGTTAAAAATCCTATAAGCGTGGCAAGAAAGGTTATGGAAAAAACTGATCACGTTCTCCTTGCTGGAGAAGGAGCAGTTAAGTTTGCCCGTTTGATGGGATTTGAAGAGTATAATCCCATAACCGAGGAGAGAATTGAACAGTGGAAGAAGCTTAGACAAAAGCTCCTGGAAGATGGAAACATCCCACACTGGAGAAAGATCAGTGAACTGATACGGGAATACCCCGAAGTTTTAAGGAGTACTGTTGGGGCGGTTGCCTTTGATGGGCAAGAAATAGTGGCTGGCACTTCTACAGGGGGAGTTTTCTTGAAAATGTTTGGAAGAGTTGGTGATACCCCGATAATAGGAGCCGGAACCTATGCTAATGAATTTGCCGGAGCTTCGTGCACTGGACTTGGGGAAGTCGCCATAAAGCTTTCTCTTGCAAAAACCGCTACAGACTTTGTTAGGTTCGGATTGAATGCACAAAAAGCTAGTGAAGCTGCAATAGAACTTGCAACGAAGTATTTTGGGAGAGACAACATGGGAATAATCATGGTTGATAGAGAGGGGAACATAGGCTTTGCTAAAAATACCAAGCACATGAGTGTTGCATATATGAAAGAGGGCATGGAAAGTCCAGGAGTGAAGATTTAGGGGGTAAAGAATGAAAAGAAAAGACTTATGGCTTCTTCATTTTTCGACACTTTTCTTCTTCTTGGGATATATCCTAGTGGCACCTCTAATTTCCCCCCTTGCCATAACGTTTGGTGCCAGCCCATTCTTAGTTGGCTTCGTAGCTTCAGTGTCTTCAATATTCGCCTTTGTACTAAAGCCCGTGGGAGGTATCTTGGGAGACAAGGGGAAAAGTTTTGAGGTAATGATGATAGGGACGGTTCTTGGTGCTGTTGCGGGAGGATTCTATCTCCTCTCATTCTTCATGCGAAGTTTGACTATTTTTGCCATAGGGAGGGCGGTTCATGGTGCTGCATCGGCGTTTTTCTTTCCATCCTCTCTCTCAACCGCCATAAACCTAGCCCCTAAAGGAAGAGTCGGGGAGACCTTGGGGTGGAGAGGAACTATGTTTTCTCTGAGCCAGCTCATTGGTCCAGCTGTAGGAGGACTAGTGGCAGATTACTTCGGATTTCATTCAGCCTTTGTTCTCGCAATCTTGTTTTCTTTAGTGGGCTTCCTATTTGTCTCAAATGCATATAGGGAAGTTAGGGCCAAGATACCGGTCAAAGAAAGCGAGGAAAAGAAGGGTTCTTACAAGGATCTGATTAATCTATCTTTTGTTGGTGCTTCGATTTCGCTGTTCTTTATGGTCTTCGCCTATAGTGGTATGTACACGTTTCTTCCAGCATACTATAAGATCCTTGGATTGGGCACTAGTATCTTTGGAATATATGCGAGTATCATGGGTGGTTTTAGCCTTCTCACAAGGGTTTTTGGTGGGAGGGAAGCGGATAAAAGGGGGCCAATTCCAGTAGCTTCTTCTGGATTGCTCTTAATAACATCTGCCTATGTTATCTTGTTCTTCCACCTTCTGCCTCCTGAAGCCTATATAAGCGCTGTTATTCTGGGAATGGGATTCGGATTGGCTGTTCCTTCTCTTCAAATGCTGGCTTTAGCTAATCTTCCAAAGAATATAAGGGGAATAGGTTCGAGTGTCTATACAATGTTTTTTGATTTGGGCTACCTTTCTGGACCTTTGGCCCTTGGTTATCTGGCGGAAATTGAGGGTTATGAGAAGGTATTCCTTTTCCTCCCTATGCTAACATTTTTATCTCTGTCTAACCTCATATTGCTCAAGGTGTTAGGGAGGAAAAGACCATGAAAATAAGGGCTTCATACGGAACTGCAGTTGTCTTGGGACTTAAGAAGGGAAAAATGTTTGCAAAGCCCACGACGGCGTATTTTATGACCTATTATGAGGGGAGATGCCTGAACAATTGTGCCTTTTGTGTTCAGGCTAGAGAGAGCAGGGCAGATGTAGAAAAGCTTTCGAGAATAACTTGGCCCGCATTTGAGTTGGATGAAGTTGTGGAAAAATTAAAAAGTTCAAAATTTGCGAGAATATGCCTGCAAACTATAGATTATCCGAATTTAGGGGAAGACGTCTCAAAGATTCTAAAAGCTTTTTACCCATTGGGTCTTCCAGTTTCTCTCTCGATAACTCCTGTTGACAAAAAGTCTCTTAGAGAGTTTCAAAGGCTTGGGGTAGATTATATTGGCGTTGGTATAGATGCGGCAAGTGAGAGGGTGTATAACAAGGTGAAAGATTCCATGTACTCCTGGGAGGATATGTGGCGGTTTGTTGATGAGGTTATTGATGTTTTTGGCAAGGGGAAGGCATTTGTCCATTTAATCTTTGGATTGGGCGAGAGCGAAGAAGAGTTTTTACAAGCAGTTCAGAAGGCGTATGATTCAAAGGCTAAGGTTTCAATTTTTGCATTTACCCCAATTAAGGGGACTATACTAGAAAACAAGACCCCTCCAGACCCAAATAGGTACAGATTGATGCAGATTGGGGTTTATTTAATTGAAAACAAGATCGCAAGGGTCGAAGAGTTTAAGTTTGAGAGTGGGAGGCTTGTAGATTTCGGTCTTTCCAAAGAGGAGCTTTTTAAGATTCTCGACGAGAGTGCATTCATGACTCACGGCTGTCCCGGATGTAATCGACCCTATTACAACGAGAAGCCCAGCAAAGAGCCCTATAACTTTCCGGTAAGGCCTGAAAAGAAACAGTTTGAAAGATTATTGGGTAGACTATTCAATGAGTGATTCTATAATTTCCTTGAGTTTTTCTGAGCTTATATCTTTGGCCAAAAGCTGTGCTTCTTTATAATTTCCCTTTGTAAGTGCATCTAATGCCAGTACAAAGGTGTGAAGGTCTCTGTTAGTGGATGTTTGAGGGAGCAAAATCTCCAGTCTACCCTTGAGTAGATCGAATTTATTATTCTTCTTGATTATTGCAAGAACGTTTTTTAGTCTCTCAACTCCAAGTGAAAACATCTCTCCATCTGAAGCATTCAGAAGTGCTCTAATTGAGCATTTTACAGCACCGCTGTAGTTGCCCTCTTCGATAAAAGCCTCGACCAATCCAAAACAGGCTTCAAAATAAATCCATGGATAAGAGTCCTTTGAGAGGTGCATGACCTCGTCGAATTTCCTCTTGGCAGCATCAATTTTTCGTTCGTTTAATGCTCTTTGAGCTTCCCTCAAGATAGATACAATGACTTCTTCTTTCTTTTCCATTGTTTACGCCTCTTTTAAGCTCTTTTTAAAGGCATCCTCAAATTCTTTCCAGACTTCATTCCAGTCTTTTTCTACTCTCCATTTTCGTTTAAAGGAGTTTAGGAGCACCCTTAAATCCCTTTCCAGATAATACTTGGCATCTGGGAAAGCCGTTGTTAAGTATTGGGGCCAGTCTATTATTAGTATATCCCCATCCTTTTTAAGAACTATGTTGTAAAGGCTCATATCAGAATGAATTATTCCAAACTCGACTATCTTTTTGTACTCTTCCAGAACTTTGTCTAATATTTCTGAAGCCTCCTCTTTTGTCAAATCGGTGTCTGCAAGCTCTACAAGCTCAACCCCTTCTATAAATTCCATAACAATCGCATGCCTGTTCCATGCAAGGGGTTTTGGAACTTTGGCTATTGGGCTCAAGAGTTGAAGAGCCTCATACTCTCTTTGAGCAACTAGTCTTGAAATGTAGAGCCATGATATATGTCTTTTGTCAATAAAATCGGGTCTATAGAGCTTTATCCTTGTGAAGCTTGTTCTTCCTATCCGATTAAATTTAACAGCTACTTTCTCTTCATTTGGAGTTATCCCGACATAAACATCCGCCTCTTTCCCTACCCCAATTTGTGTTTGGCTTATTGCCTTAATTATCCCTTTTTGAGCAAATGCCCTTATTGCCAAGGCATCGTATCCATGTATTGTGAGCTGGTAGCCTATGTAGCCTATATCACTTCTTCTCCTCACGAGTCCCCAATTGTCGAGTTTCCCTAGGCGATAAGAGGCAGTTTCAATATCCACTCGGGAAAATTTGGCTATTACCTCGAGGGGCACCCACTCATAATGGCGCATATTAAGCTCTACTCCTCTAAGTATCCTAAAATCGAGATACTTAAGATTTGGATATACTTCGAGTGCAAGAAGTTTACTTACCATGGCTCTCACTCAGCCCTACATCATCTCCTTTTTATATTTAACTCTTCGATAATTTTTTAAACGTTCAGCCTCTCACCTCAAAATATGCAGAGAAAACTCCTCTTACTGCTCTCTCTTGGGTGGATATTCAACTATGCCCACAGAATGGCTATTCCTCCCCTTATCCCACTAATCAAAGAAGAGTTAACCATAACAAACGCTCAGGCCGGGCTTCTCATGACTTCCCTTCTCCTTCCCTATGCCTTGATTCAAGTTCCAGCCGGTTATTTTGGGGACAAACTCGGAAGAAAAAAGCTTGTAGTTATCAGCATTGTTGGTTATTCGTTAGCAAGCTCCTTGATTATTTTCGCCCGGCAATACTGGCATCTTATTGCCATTAGGGCTCTCTATGGGATTTTTGCTGGTCTCTACTACGCTCCAGCAACTGCTCTTATAAGCGAGATTTACAGGGAGAAAAAAGGTTCCGCATTGGGTGTTTTTATGGTTGGACCTCCAATAGGAAGTGCCATTGCTCCAGCAATTGTTATTCCAATAGCCTTGGCCTTAGAGTGGAGGTATTCGTTTTTAGTTCTCTCGCTTATGAGCTTAACAGTTGGACTAGCGCTTATGCTGATAATCAAGGGGGAAGTAAAGCAAGTTGAACGGCCAAAGTTCACGGTGCCTAAGGAGGTGTTCAGCTTAAGTGTTATGAACTTCATAGTATTAGCAGCCTTCTTTGGAATGCTGACTTTCCTTCCAGATTTCTTTGTAAACAAAGGCAGAAGTGTAGAAGAAGCTTCCTTTTACTTCTCTCTCCTCTCGATAGTGGGGATCTTTGGCTCTATTGCTGGAGGAGGTGTGTATGATAGGATTAGAGAAACTAGTCTTTTCTCTGTTCTCGCTCTAAATGCTTTCCTGTCTTTTCTGTTGGTGAAAACAGCATATCCCATGCTGGTTTTGTTGTTGGGCTTGTTTTTCTACTCCGTTGGTCCGATAGTTACCGCTTATACAAGTGAACATGCAAGTGAGGAAAACCTTGGCACAGTGATGGGTTTTGTGAACATGATGGGGTTTTTTGGAGCAACCGCTGGCCCGTATTTTATAGGGCTTTTGATCGATACTGCAGGTTATGAAACAGCGTTTTATTCAATCTCAGCAATGTACCTGCTAAGTTTCCTAATTTTGATGCTTTCAAGGAGAGATATTCGTTAGTACCTATGACTTGTTTCTTTTGGTTACACTTTTCTGTACATCTAAGCTTAAAACCAGTCGTTAGTGCGACTTATCTGAACCTTGATGTTGGTTTCTGTTGTTTAAAGAATATATGAACAAAGTATTTTGGGCGAATTTGCTGTGTTAAACCTTTGGTTGAAAATCTAAGGGTTTAGAAATGCTTTTTTATACACAAAACAAGCTTTCAATGAGGATGAATAAAAATGTTCACTGGGACTATTTGTGTACATCAGTGGGGTGATGGAGTTGAGGTATGTTAAGTTGCCGAAGGAGAATACTTACGAGTTCCTAGAGCGATTAAAAGACTGGGGAACACTTTATGCTCCAGTAAAAATCTCGGAGAAGTTCTACGACTTCAGAGAAGTTGAAGACGTGAGGCAAATAGAATTCAAATATAACAGGACAATAATGCCTCCGAAGAAGTTCTTCTTCCTTCCGAGGGAAAAAATGTTTGAATTCAGCATTTCGAAGGCAGAATACAAGGAGGTTATTGAAAACGTTGAACCCTTTGTAGTTTTCGGGGTTCACGCGTGTGACATCTTTGGTCTTAAGATAATGGACACAATTTACTTGGATGAGCTCCCTGACAAATACTACAAAGTTAGAAGGGAAAAGGGCATAATAATAGGAATTAGCTGTGTTCCAGATGAGTACTGTTTCTGTAATTTGAGGGAGACAGATTTTGCAGACGATGGTTTCGACTTATTCCTCCATGAGCTTCCCGACGGATGGCTCGTGAGGGTTGGCACTCCAACCGGGCACAGGATAGTTGATAAAAACATAAAGCTCTTTGAAGAGGTAACGAGCCAGGATGTATGCAACTTTAGAGAGTTTGAAAACAAAAAGCACCAGATGTTCAAATACCATGAGGATTGGGGGAACCTCAGATATTTGCTTGAGATGGAAATGGAGCATCCAATGTGGGATGAGCAGAGTGAACTCTGTTTAGCATGCGGGAACTGTAACTTAACATGTCCAACGTGTAGATGTTATGAAGTCCAAGATATACCAAATCTTGATGGAGACACGGGCGTTAGGATTAGAAGATGGGATTCATGCCAGTTGAGAAGTCATGGCCTTGTGGCTGGAAACCACAACTTTAGACCAACCAAAAAGAGTCGTTTTATGAACCGTTACCTATGTAAGAACTCCTACAATGAGAAGCTTGGCATAAGCTACTGTGTCGGATGTGGAAGGTGTACATACTTCTGTCCAGCAGAAATAAGCTTCGTGAGGAATTTGAGAACTATTATGGGACTTGAGGATAAGTCATGTCCTCCTGAAGTTGCTGAGGAGATTCCGAAGAGAGGATTTGCATATGGCACTTCTGCCGGAGGTGAGGAGCTATGAGCACTCCTAGCACTGTACCAAAAGATATTATGATGCCAGATGAGAACCCATATGCTCTCCATAAAGCAAAGGTACTCAAAGTTTACAAGCTTACGGACACAGAAAAGCTTTTCCTATTCCGTTTTGAAGATCCAGAGTTAGCTGAAAAGTGGACGTTCAAGCCGGGACAGTTTGTTCAGCTTACTATCCCAGGTGTTGGTGAAGTACCAATCAGCATATGTTCCTCCGCTATGAGAAGAGGTTTCTTTGAACTTTGTATAAGAAAAGCAGGTAGAGTAACAACTGTAGTTCACAAGCTTAAGCCGGGAGATACGGTTTTAGTTAGAGGTCCCTATGGAAACGGCTTCCCTGTAGATGAGTGGGAAGGGATGGATTTACTCCTTATAGCAGCAGGTCTTGGAACTGCTCCCCTTAGGAGCGTCTTCCTTTATGCAATGGACAACAGGTGGAAGTATGGAAACATCACGTTCATAAACACAGCCAGATACGGAAAGGATTTACTCTTTTACAAAGAACTTGAGGCAATGAAAGACTTGGCAGAGGCTGAAAACGTCAAGATAATCCAAAGCGTTACAAGAGATCCTGATTGGCCTGGATTAAAGGGCAGACCTCAGCAATTCATAGTTGAGGCGAACACAAATCCTAAGAATACAGCGGTTGCGGTTTGTGGTCCTCCAAGGATGTATAAGGCTGTCTTTGAGTCTCTCATAAACTATGGATACAGGCCAGAGAACATCTACGTAACCCTTGAAAGAAAAATGAAGTGCGGAATTGGAAAATGTGGGCACTGCAACGTGGGAACAAGCACATCATGGAAGTACATATGTAAAGACGGACCTGTATTTGGCTACTTTGACATAATATCAACCCCCGGACTGCTGGACTGAGGTGGGAGAAATGAGCGAGAAGGTTAGAATTGGATTTTACGCCTTAACTTCATGCTATGGCTGTCAGCTTCAAATGGCCATGATGGATGAGATACTCCATCTCTTGGACAAGGCGGAGATAGAATGCTGGTTCATGGTGGAAAGGGACAGTGATGAGGATAGGGAAGTCGATATAGCCTTCATAGAGGGAAGTGTCTCTACTCAAGAGGAAGTAGAGCTTGTAAAGAAGATTAGGGAAAAGGCTAAGATAGTCGTTGCAGTTGGAGCTTGTGCAACACAAGGTGGAGTGCAGAGCTGGGGTAAGGACAAAGAACTTAGTGAGCTTTGGAAGACTGTTTACGGAGATGCTCATGTTAAATTTGAGCCCAAGATGGCAGAGCCTGTTGAAAAATACATCAAGGTTGACTACAAGCTTTACGGTTGCCCACCAGAGAAGAAGGACTTTCTCTATGCATTGGGCACATTCTTAGTGGGCTCATGGCCTGAGGACATTGATTATCCAGTATGTGTTGAGTGCAGGCTTAGAGGAAACCCCTGTATTCTTATAGAAAAGGGAGAGCCGTGCTTAGGGCCAGTGACAGTTGCTGGGTGTGATGCAAGGTGTCCCGGCTTTAACGTTGCTTGCATTGGGTGCAGAGGAGCTGTAGGCTATGACGTTGCATGGTTTGACTCTCTAGCCTTAGAGTTCAAGAAGAAAGGTCTTACAAAAGAGGAGATTCTTGAGAGAATGAAGATCTTCAACGCCCACAATCCGAAGCTTGAAGAGATGGTTAACAAGATATTTGAGGAGGGAGAATGATGTATATCCCGATTACGGTTGATCATATAGCCCGTGTTGAGGGTAAGGGAGGAATAGAGATAGTTACAAGTGATGAGGGGGTTAAAGAAGTCAAGCTTAACATAATAGAAGGTCCGAGGTTCTTTGAAGCCATTACAATTGGCAAGAAGCTTGAAGAGGCATTGGCGATCTATCCGAGGGTTTGTTCTTTCTGTTCAGCATCTCATAAGCTCACGGCTTTAGAGTCTGCAGAAAAGGCCATAGGTTTTACCCCAAGACCTGAGATTCAAGACTTGAGAGAGCTGCTCTACATGGGAGATACCATAGAAAGCCATGCTCTACACCTTTACCTACTAGTTCTCCCAGATTATCTCGGCTATTCCAATCCACTGGCAATGGTTGACAAATATAAGAGAGAAATCGAATATGCAATGGCACTAAAAAACATTGGTTCAAAGATAATGGATTATCTCGGCTCAAGAGCAATTCATCAAGAAAACGCTGTGCTTGGGGGTTTTGGGAAGCTTCCAACAAAAACCCAGTTTGAAGAGCTCAAGAGAGAACTGAAAGAGGCCCTGCCTTTAGCCGAGTATACAGTGGAGCTCTTCTCAAAGCTTGAGCAATACGAAGAGGTAACCGATGATGAGATGGTTCACATGGCAGTGAAGCCGAGAAACGACGTCTATGGTATATACGGAGACTACATCAAAGTAAGTGATGGGTTTGAGTTTCCGGTTGAGGACTACAAAAAACACATAGTTGAAAAAGTAGTTGAACACAGCTTTGCAAAGCACAGCTTTTACAAAGGGAGGCCCTTTATGGTCGGTGCAATCTCGAGAATAGTTAACAACGCTGACCTTCTATATGGCAAGGCAAAGGAGCTCTATACTCAATACAAAGACCTACTAAGATACAACAACTGTTTTGCAAACAATTTCGCCCAAGCAATTGAGCTAGTATACTTCATAGAGAGGGCAATAGACATAATTGATGACACCCTTGCAAAGTGGCCGGTAAAAGAGAGGGATGAGGTAGAGCTAAAAGACGGCTTTGGAGTGAGCATAACCGAGGCTCCAAGAGGTTTACTCGTCTACGCTCTTGAAGTCAAGGATGGAAGAGTTAACTATGCGGACATCATAACACCAACCGCAATGAACCTTGCAATTATGGAACGCCATGTTAGAATGATGGCTGAGAATCACTGGCAAGATGACCCAGAGAGGCTCAAGCTTCTTGCAGAGATGACGGTTAGGGCATATGATCCATGTATCTCGTGTTCTGTTCACGTAGTTAGGCTTTAGTTTTTTTTAACTTCCCTTCTAATTTTTGTTGGTGAGAATATGAGCACGTTGATCCTTGCCCTTGGAAACGAGCTTATGAAAGATGATGGTGTGGGGTTGAAGGTTGGTAGAATTCTGGCAGAGAGGGGCTACAACGTTCTTGAGATAGGAACAGATATATTCAAGCTTCAACGCTATTATAATGGCGAAGAAAGAATAATAATCATCGATGCTATACTCACCGATAAATACAAACCCGGAGAAATGATCCATCTAAAGGGAGAAGAAGTTTTTGAAAAGCTTAAGGCTGAAATAAGGAGTGCACATTTTATGGGGGCTATCGATGGACTCAAGCTTTTGATGGCTCTTGATGAACGGCTAGCTAAAGCAGAGATTCATTTCGTTGGGGTTGTGGCTAAAGAGATTGAATTGGGGACTGAACTCAGTGAAGAGGTTAAAAGCAATATTCATAATATTATAAATGCTATAGAGAATATTGCGAAATAATCTTTGCAAAAATTTTTCACACTTTTGAAGGTTCAGAAGGGTGGAATGGTTCGAAAGCCTTTTAAATACTTTCTTTTTACCCCACTACAGCTTTAGGGTATAGAAATGTAAAGGCTGACTGAAATGGCATGGCATATCTTCATTCCAGATTCACTCCTCGAAGAGACCTCTGACCCAAAGATAAGGACTTATAAAGTTGGACAGATCGGCAGGGCGGCAGCGATCTTTGGCGTTGAGCACATATGGATTTACAAAGCAGGAGGAAAAGACGGGAAATTCATTAAGCTAATCCTCGAATACATGGAAACACCCCAGTATTTGCGGAAGAGCTTAATACCACTTACAAAGGAGCTCAGGTACGTGGGTGTTTTGCCACCTCTGAGAACTCCCCACCATAAGCTCAAAGGAAGACCCAAGCTCGGTGAAATCAGGGAGGGCATTGTAATCAGAAAAGGCAAGAGGCTTTACGCGGATATTGGCCTTGATGAGCTTGCCCTCGTTGAGGGAAGTGGAGAAGGAAGAATGACGTTCAAAATCGTGTCTCTGAAGCCGCTCAAGGTAGTGCCCTCAAAACCCGAGGAGTATTGGGGATATCGAGTGCATCTCACCAGAAAGTCTTTGGCAAAAACACTTAAAAAGGCAAAACTCAACCTTGCAATCGCGACCTCACGAAAGGGTGAGGATGTGAGAAAAGTGAACCTTCCCCCGTTGGAAGGGGAAGTGGGATTCGTGTTTGGATCTCCCCGGAAGGGAATAATGGAGATCCTGAGAGACTTCAATGAGGATTATCCCTTTGATCTAATCCTCAATACGATTCCAAATCAAAAGACAAAAACCGTTAGAACGGAGGAAGCCGTGTTGGCGACATTGGCGATATTTAATTTCATAAGGAGGGATTGAAATGGGAAAAATTAGCAGACCAAGAAGAGGTTCATTGGCATATTCCCCAAGAAAAAGAGCCAAGAGCATAGTCCCAAGAATTAGAAACTGGCCACAGGAGCAAGAGGTTAGAATGCTCGGATTTGCAGGATACAAAGCTGGAATGACCCATGTGCTTATGATAGACGATGCTCCAGGGCTTACGAAGGGTAAGGAGATCTTCGTGCCAGTAACGATAGTTGAAGCTCCGCCCTTAATCGTCTATGGGGTTAGAGCTTACAAGCAGGGTTACCTTGGACTTGAAACTGCAACTGAGGTCATAGTTCCGGATTTCAAGCTCGAGAATTACCCATCAAAGAAAGCAAAGAACGTAACATTCTACAAGCTTCTTGAGAGAAGGATTAAGACTCTTCCAAAGAACTACAACGAAGAGACCTTCCAGCAAAAACTTGGAGAGCTTGAGGACCTTGTTAAGTCCGGGGAAATAGTTGAAGTTAGGGCTCTTGTGGCAACTCAGCCATGGCTCGCGAGGATAAAGAAGAAGCCTGAGGTTATGGAGTACGCTGTTGGTGGAACAAGCGTTGAAGAGAAGTTTGCCTACATCAAAGAGAAGCTTGGAAACGAACTCAGAGCAAGTGAAGTTCTCAAAGAGGGAGAGCTTCTTGACATAGTAGCCGTCACAAAGGGCAAGGGTACCCAGGGCCCAGTTAAGAGATGGGGCATCAAGATACAGTTCCACAAGGCTCAAAGAGCCGGAAAGGCAAGACACGTTGGTAACCTTGGTCCATGGCACCCAGCTAGGGTTATGTGGACGGTTCCACAAGCTGGACAGATGGGTTTCCACCACAGAACTGAATTCAACAAGAGGCTCTTGAGAATAGGGGAAAACGGAAAACTAAAGCTCAATGGAGAGGAAATCGAGATCACTCCAAAGGGAGGGTTCCCACACTATGGAATAGTGAGAAACGACTTCCTTATGATAGCTGGAACCATACCTGGAGCAATTAAAAGAATAATCAGAGTAAGACCGGCAATAAGACCTCCAGCAAAGAAGCCACCTGTTGAGGCTCCACAAATAACATACGTTAGTAGGGAATCAAAGCAATGAGGTGAGGGTTTATGAAAGTTAAGGTATTTTCACTCGATGGCGAGCCAATTGAAGAAATTGAACTTCCAAAAGTATTCCAAACACCTTTCAGACCAGATCTCATTAGGAGAGCTGTCATCGCTTCATGGACCCACCGCATACAACCACAAGGGAGAGATCCCCTTGCGGGTAAGAGGAGGGTTACTGAGAACATCGGAAAAGGTCACGGTATGGCAAGGGTTGAGAGGATAAAGACCTCCCCAAGGTTTGCAGCGTTTGTTCCGTTTGCCAGAGGTGGTAGAAGAACTCACCCACCAAAAGTAGAGAAGATAATATGGGAAGACATCAACAAGAAGGAAAGAAGACTTGCCTTGATGAGTGCCATAGCTGCCACTGCAAACTACGATTTAGTTAAAGCGAGAGGCCACATAATTGATAACCTGCCTCAAGTTCCCCTTGTGGTGGAAGATGAGCTCGAAAAGGTCTACAAGACAGCAAAAACTAGGGAGATCTTCAAGAAGCTCGGTGTCTGGGAGGATATTGAGAGGGCAAAGAAAAACACCAAAGTGAGGGCTGGAAAGGGCAAGATGAGAGGCAGAAGGTACAAAAAGGCAAAAGGTCCACTTATTGTGGTTGCCAAAAACGAGGGAATAATCCAGGGAGCAAGAAACCACCCAGGTGTTGACGTAGTTTTAGTGGACAATTTGGGTGTAGAGCTGTTAGCCCCAGGTGCACATCCCGGAAGACTCACAATATGGACGAAGGGAGCAATAGAGAGATTAAGGGAGATTTATGGGTGATGAGTGATGGATCCATATAAAGTTATTATACGACCTGTAGTCACAGAAAAGGCAATCTCCATGGTTGAGAGGGAAAACAAGCTCACCTTTATAGTCGATAGAAGGGCTACAAAGCAAGATATAAAGAGGGCTGTCGAGGAAATATACAACGTCAAAGTTGAGAAAGTCAATACACTCATAACAATGAAAGGTGAAAAGAAGGCTTACGTGAAATTGAAGCCTGAATATAGCGCAAGTGAGGTTGCTGCTAGAATAGGATTGTTCTGAGGTGAGTGAGAATGGGTAAGAGTTTGATTCAACAGAGGAGAGGAAAAGGAACAACAACCTTCAGAGCACCGTCTCACAGATATAGGGGTGCTGTTAAGTACATCCCCTTGAATTTCACCCAAGAAAAGACCCTCGCTGGTAGGGTAGTTGAGATACTCCACGACCCCGGAAGAACCGCACCGGTTGCCAAGGTTAAGTTTGAGAACGGTCTTGAGAAGCTCATCCTTGCCCCAGAGGGGCTTTTGGTGGATCAAGAGGTTTACATCGGACCTGAAGCTCCGATAGCAATTGGAAACACACTTCCACTTGCAAAGATTCCAGAGGGTACATACGTTTACAACATTGAAGGTTCTCCGGGCGATGGTGGAAAGTATGTGAGAGCCGGAGGAAGTTATGCTCTAGTTGTTTCAAAAGAGAAGAACAGAGTAATTGTTCAATTGCCAAGTGGTGAACTTAAGGCATTCAATCCAATGTGCAGGGCCACAATTGGTGTAGTTGCCGGTGGAGGTAGACTTGAAAAGCCAATAGTCAAGGCAGGTAAGGCATACTACATAATGAAGGCAAGAAACAGGTTCTGGCCTAAACCAAGAGGTGTAAAGATGAACGCAGTCAATCACCCACACGGTGGTAAAGAGCACCACATCGGTAAGCCAAGTACAGTCTCAAGGAGAGCTCCACCTGGAAGAAAAGTCGGTCATATAGCTGCGAGAAGAACCGGAAGGAGAAAGTGAGGTGGTATAAATGGCAAGGAAAGAATTTAAATATCGCGGTTATACTCTTGAAGAACTAATGAACATGTCTCTTGAAGATTTGGCTAGACTTTTCCCCTCAAGACAGAGGAGAAGCCTTAAGAGAGGGTTAACACCTGAACAGAAGAAGCTTCTCAGAAAGATCAGGTTGGCAAAGAGGGGCAAATACAAGAAGCCAATAAGAACTCACAGCAGGGACATGGTTATCCTTCCAGAGATGGTAGGAATCACAATTTACGTCCACAATGGTAAGGAGTTTGTCCCAGTAGAGATTAAGGAAGAGATGATTGGACATTACCTTGGAGAATTTGCTCTAACAAGAAAGAGAGTCCAACACGGTTCACCTGGTGTTGGTGCTACAAGATCATCAATGTTCGTTGCAATCAAGTGAGGTGGTAGGTAATGGCAAAGTTTTCCTACTCTTTCCAAAATTTTGACCCAGAGAGAATGGCAAAGGCAAGCGGGAGAGATTTGAGAATATCCCCGAAACTCTCAATAGAAGTCTGCAGAGAAATCAAAGGAATGATGCTCAACGATGCCATAAAGCTCCTTGATGATGTAATAGCCAAGAGAAGACCTATCCCCCTCAGAAGGTTCAACGACTCCCAAGGCCACAAGAAAGGAAAGGGTTTTGGGCCTGGTAGATATCCGGTGAAAGTCGCTAAGGAAATCAAAAAGATTCTCCTCAATGTTAGAAACAATGCAGAGCAGAAGGGTCTTGATCCAGATAGGCTAAAGATCATCCACGCTGCAGCTCACAGAGGACCAGTGCTTAGGGGATACATACCAAGGGCTTTTGGAAGAGCCACACCATTCAACGAGCAGACAACACACATTGAGATAGTTGTTGAGGAGATTAGGAGGTGAGCTCATGGCAATCGAGAGATATTTCATAAAGGAAAGCATTAAGGAAATGCTCATCGATGAATATCTTGAGAAGGAGCTTAGAAGAGCTGGTTATGGAGGACTTGACATCAAGAAGACTCCCCTTGGGACAAAGGTTGTTATATTTGCCGAGAGACCAGGTTTCGTTATAGGAAGAGGCGGAAGAAAAATAAGGGAGCTTACAAGGATACTGGAGAGACAATTTGGTTTGGAAAACCCCCAGATAGAGGTTGAGGAAATCAAGAACCCCTACTTTAACGCTAAGGTTCAAGCGACAAGGCTTGCCCAGGCATTGGAAAGGGGAGTCCACTTTAGAAGAGCTGCATACGCTGCAATAAGGGCAATTATGAACAATGGCGCAAGAGGTGTGGAAATCAGAATAAGCGGCAAGCTTACAGGAGAAAGAGCTAAAAGTGTGAGATTCTATCAGGGATATATTGCAAAAGTTGGAAATCCCGCTGAAACTTTGGTTTCAAGGGGCTATGCACAGGCATTGCTAAAGCTTGGCGTTCTTGGAGTGAAAGTTTCAATTATGCCACCAGATGCAAGACTTCCGGATGAAATCGAGATCATAGAAAAACCAATTGAGGAAGAGGTGAGCGAACAATGAGGCCAAGTGAGATTAGGGAGATGAGCGTGGAAGAAATAGAGGCCAAGATTAGAGAGCTAAGACTTGAGCTTGCAAAGGAAAGGGGAATGCTTACAATGGGAACATCTTTGGAAAACCCGATGGTTATTAGGAACCTTAGGAGGGATATTGCCCGCCTTTTAACGATAAAGAAGGAAAAGTTGAGGAGCAAAGGGTGATGGTTAGTGCCTAGGATTGTGAACCCCCTGGATGAGATGTTATTTAAAGAGGTGTTAAAGGAACAGCAAAGGATTAGGGTCTACATTGAAAAGGCCCGTTATGGAAAGCTCAAGACCATAATAGAGGGAATTGATGAGAAGGAGTTTAACCTTGAAGAGATTGCAAAAAAGCTTAAGGCGAAGCTGGCATGCGGAGGAACAGCCAAAAACGGGAGAATAGAGCTCCAAGGAGATCACAGAGAAAAGGTGAAGCGCTTATTGGCAGAACTTGGATTTTCAGAGGAATTAATAGAGGTCGAGTGACCAGAAAAACAATAACAATGCACGAGCTCATAGGCCTGAAGGTCAAAGTCATTAACAGCTCTCATCCGGGGTTGATAGGTATTGAGGGATACGTGATTGACGAGACGAGAAACACCCTCACAATCCTTGGAGAAAAGGTGTGGATAGTTCCCAAGAATGTTGCCGAATTTGAGTTTGAAATTGACGATAAAAAAATACGAATAAAGGGAGAAGAACTGATTGGAAGGCCTGAGATGAGATTGAAAAAGAGGTGAAAAAGATGAGAGACATCGGATTGAGGATACAACCTCCCGCAGAGAAGTGTGATGATCCAAAGTGCCCATGGCACGGACGCATTAAGGTACATGGTAGAGTGTTTGAGGGAGTTGTCATTAGTGACAAGCCGAGGCACACAGTTACCGTTGAAAGACAGCACTATCACTACTTGAAGAAATACGAACGTTACGAGCTTAGAAGAAGCAGAATACACGCCCACAACCCACCATGCATCAACGCAAAGCCAGGGGACAAAGTTATCATAGCTGAAACTAGACCCCTCAGCAAAACAAAGAGCTTTGTAGTGATTGCGGTTACCCAAAAAGCTGAGGAGAGGTGAAGAGAATGGCAAAGAAAGGTGCTGGTGCTACAAGAGGTATCTCTCCAGTTAGGCCCACAAGGGCGTTGCCAATTGGTGCCTACCTTAAAGTGGCAGACAACTCAGGTGCAAAAGTGATCCAGATAATCGGGGTAGTAGGCTACAAAGGTGTTAGAAGGAGACTTGCCTCAGCAGGCATTGGCGACATGGTAGTTGCAACGGTAAAGAAGGGAAGGCCTGATATGAGGCACCAAGTTGTTAGGGCAGTTATCGTAAGGCAGAGAAAAGAGTACAAGAGGCTTGACGGGATGAGAGTAAAATTTGAAGACAATGCAGCCGTTATTACAACACCCGAAGGTGTTCCAAGAGGAACTGAGGTTAGAGGGCCTGTTGCGAGAGAAGCCGCTGAGAAGTGGGTTAGAGTAGGAAGTATCGCGAGTATAGTATTGTGAGGTGAGAGAAATGAGATTAAAGAGCAAACAACCGAGAAAGCAAAGGAAGTTTTTGTACAATGCTCCCCTTCATCTCAGACACAAGATAGTCAGTGCTACCCTTTCAAAAGAGCTTAGACAGAAGTACGGCATTAGAGCTCTTCCAATTAGGACTGGAGACAAAGTAAAAATAATGAGAGGGGACTTTAAAGGGCATGAAGGAAAAGTTGTGGAAGTTGATCTTAAGAGGTACAGGATTCATGTCGAGGGAGCAACTCTTAAGAAGGTTAACGGTACCGAGGTGTTCTACCCGATACACCCATCAAATGTTATGATTGTTGAACTGAACCTTGAAGATGAGAGAAGAAAGAAGATAATTGAGAGGAGGGCTTGAAGATGGCGAGGAAAGGTGCTAAGAGACACTTAAAGAGGCTTGCTGCTCCAACTCAATGGTACATTGAGAGAAAGACATACAAGTGGGCTGTAAGACCTTCCCCTGGTCCGCACAACATGAAAACATCAATTCCCCTCATTTACATAATTAGGGATTACCTTGGATACGCAAAGACCGGTAGGGAAGCAAGAAAAATCCTCAACGAAGGAAAAGTGCTTGTAGACGGCAGGGTTAGGAAGGATTACAAGTTCCCAGTTGGTATCATGGACGTTGTCTCAATACCAGAAACCGGGGAGCACTACAGAGTTTTTCCAAACAGAATTGGAAAGCTTATTCTCCATCCAATAAGCGAAGAAGAGGCGAAGATAAAGCCACTGAGGATAAACAACAAGAGAATGGTAAAGGGAGGAAACTTGCAGCTCAACTTCCACGATGGAACAAACCACTTAATCAAGCTCAGTTCACTCACAGATGAAACCAAAGATAAGTTCAAGACCTCAGACACCGTCTTAATGAAAGTTCCAGAGAGGGAGATAGTTGAAGTGCTTCCATTTGAGATTGGGGCCTATGTGTTCGTTGTTCAAGGTAAGAACGTTGCAAGGGTAGGAAAAATCGTTGAGGTCAGGCACTTCCCAGGTGGATGGCCAGACGTGGTTACAATTGAAGACAAGGAAGGAGAGCTCTTTGATACATTGAAAGATTACGCATTTGTTTTGGGTAAAGAGGAACCAAAGATCTCATTACCGTGAGGTGAAAAAGAATGATAGCTAACAGAGAGGCAATCTTAGCGGATTGGGAAGCTCACCCTATGAGAAGGCCTAGGATAGCCAAAGTCACCATAAACATTGGTGTTGGTGAGAGTGGTGAGAGACTTACAAAGGCTGAGACAATGTTAGAATCACTTGTTGGTCAGAAGCCAATAAGAAGGAAGGCAAAGAAAACAAACAGGGACTTTGGAATTAGAAGAGGCGAGCCGATAGCGGTTAAGGTAACCCTAAGGGGTCAAAAAGCCTACGACATGCTCAAAAGGCTATTGGCTGCCGTTGACAATAGACTTAAGGAATCCAGTTTTGATGAGCACGGAAACGTCTGCTTTGGTATTGATGAACACATCAACATTCCGGGAGTAGAATACGACCCAGAAATTGGTATATTTGGTATGGACGTCTGTGTAACACTTGAAAGACCGGGATACAGAATTGTAAGAAGGAAGAGAAGAAGGCACCACATCCCCACAAGACACAAGCTTACAAAAGAAGAGGGTATGGTTTTCATGCAGGAAGAGTTTGGAGTCCAGATTGTGGAGGGATGATTATGGCGAAGGCTGATTACAACAAGAGAAAGCCGAGGAAGTTTGGTAAGGGCGCGAGAAGATGCATCCGCTGTGGACAATTTGGACCGATAGTTAGAATACACGGACTAATGCTCTGCAGGCACTGCTTTAGAGAGGTAGCTCCAAAATTAGGATTTAAGAAATACGACTGAGGTGAGATGAGATGACTCTGTTAGATCCTTTGGCAAATGCTTTATCTCACATTACAAACAGCGAGAGAGTTGGAAAGAAGGAGGTTTACATAAAGCCAGCCTCAAAGCTTATTGGAGAGGTACTTAGGGTTATGCAAGAGAACGGGTACATAGGTGAGTTTGAATTTATCGATGATGGAAGGGCAGGCATATACAGAGTTCAACTCCTAGGAAAGATAAACAAGGCAGGAGCAATAAAGCCAAGGTTCTCAGTGAAAGCTAAAGAGTACGAAAAGTGGGAAAAGAGATTCCTTCCAGCATTCGAGTTTGGTATTCTAATAGTTTCCACATCCCAAGGTGTTATGACACACAAGGAAGCCCTTGAGAAGGGCATTGGTGGAAGGTTAATAGCCTACGTCTACTGAGGTGAGAGAAATGCCAATTGATGCATGGGTGAGGGAAGAAGTTGAGATTCCAGAAGGAGTCACCGTCGAGATAAACGGTAGCCTTGTCAAGGTAAAGGGTCCAAAGGGAGAGGTTGAGAGAGAACTCAGCTATCCAGGGGTTAAGATATTCACTGAAGACGGCAAAGTTGTTGTTTACAAGGACTTCCCAAGGAGAAAGGATATAGCCATTGCAAGAACATTCAAGGCCCACATAGCAAACATGATCAAGGGCGTCACGGAAGGATTCACATACAAGCTTAAGGTCGTTTACAGCCACTTCCCAATAACAGTCAAGGTGCAAGGCGACAAAGTTTACATAGAAAACTTCCTTGGTGAAAAGGCACCAAGAGTTGCTGAGATACTCCCCGGAGTTACAGTAAAGGTCATGGGTGGCGAAATAATAGTAGAGGGAATCGACAAAGAGAAAGTCGGACAAACTGCGGCAAACATCGAGCAAGCGACAAGGATTACCGGTAGGGATAGGAGAGTCTTCCAAGATGGTATTTATATCGTTGAAAAAGCTGGTAAACCTATAAAGTTCTGAGGTGAGACTAATGGAAAAAGCGAGACTCTTAAGGGTAAGGGCCAAACTCAAAAGGAAGAAGCCCAAGTTTCTTAGGCAAGAATGGTGGAGGTTTCCCAAATTTAAGAATGATCCCAAGTGGAGGAGACCCAAAGGAACAGACAGCAAGATGAGGCTAAAGCTTAAAGGAAAGGCAAGATCACCAAGCATTGGATGGAGCTCACCGAGGGCAGTTAGGGGACTTCACCCAAGCGGTTACGAGGAAGTACTGGTACACAATGTTAAGGAGCTTGAGACGATAGACCCAACCAGACAGGCCGCTAGAATAGCTAGAACCGTCGGAAAGAAGAAGAGACTCATGATAATTGAGAGAGCCAAGGAATTGGGTATTAAGGTACTCAACGCGAGGTGAAGGTCATGCTCAAAATGCAGAGAAGAATTGCTGCTGAACTTTTGAAATGTGGCGAGAATAGGGTTTGGATAGACCCTGAAAGAATTGATGATGTTAAGTCCGCTATCACAAGAGAGGACATTAAAAGATTAATCAATGAAGGCGTCATCAAGAAAAAGCCAATTAAGGGACAGAGCAGGTACAGGGCAAAGCTTAGGCAAGAAGCGAGAAAGAAGGGAAGGCATAGGGGACATGGAAGCAGAAAGGGTAAGAAGACCGCAAGGATGGGCAAGAAAGAGAGATGGATGATGACGATTAGAGCCCTTAGAAAGGAACTTAGAAAGCTCAAGGCAGAGAAGAAGATTGATGAACACACCTACCGCAACCTTTACATAAGGGCCAAGGGCGGACAGTTCAAGAGCAAACACCAGCTTTATCTGTTCATGGAAGAGAAAGGGATATTGAAGAGGTGATATAAATGGCACACGGACCAAGATATAGGGTTCCATTCAGAAGGAGAAGGGAAGGTAAGACTAACTATCACAAGAGGCTTGCACTCCTTAAATCAGGCAAGCCCAGATTAGTTGTGAGAAAAACCCTCAACCACCACATAGCTCAGATAGTGCTATATGATCCAAAGGGCGACAAAACAGTTGTTTCAGCTCACACAAGAGAGCTCATGAGGGACTTTGGATGGAAGGGACACGGTGGAAATACTCCAAGCGCTTACCTCCTTGGGTTGCTCATAGGCTACAAGGCACTTGAGAAGGGAATTGAAGAGGCAATCCTTGACATAGGACTTCATCCGCCTACCAGAGGATCAAGCATCTTTGCGGTCCTTAAGGGAGCAGTTGATGCGGGATTGGAGGTTCCACACAGCGAGGAAATCTATCCGGAAGAGTACAGAATTAAAGGGGAACACATCGCTCAGTATGCAAAGATGCTTAAGGAAGAGGATGAAGAGAAGTACAGGAGACAGTTTGGAGGGTATCTCGTTAAGGGACTTGAACCTGAAAAGCTTCCCGAGCACTTTGAAGAGGTTAAGGCGAGAATCATTGAGAAATTTGAGAAGGTGAGAGCATGAGCCAGGAGTGGAAAGAATACGCTCAAAGGGTTTTAGAAGAGTGGCAACCCAAGACAAAGCTCGGTATGCTCGTTAAAGAAGGTCAGATCACTGACATTCATGAGATCTTTAGAAAGGGTTACCAGATAAAAGAGCCCGAGATAGTTGATGTACTCCTTCCTGAGGTCAACTCAAGAGAAAACCAAGAGGTTCTTGACATAGCTCTAACAGTAAGAATGACTGACAGTGGTAGAAGAGTTAGGTTTAGGGTACTGGCAGCGGTAGGAAACAGAGACGGTTACGTGGGACTTGGAATCGGCCACGGAAAGGAAGTTGGAATAGCCATAAGGAAGGCAATAAACTACGCTAAGATGAACATAATTGAAATCAAGAGGGGCTGTGGTTCTTGGGAGTGCAGGTGCAGAAGACCACACTCAATCCCATTCGCAGTCGAAGGCAAGAGCGGTAGTGTAAAGGTCAAGCTCATGCCAGGACCAAGAGGACTTGGCCTAGTTATCGGTGATGTCGGTAAGAAGATACTAAGCTTGGCGGGAGTTAAGGACGTGTGGTCCCAAACCTTGGGTGAGACGAGAACCACAGTTAACTTCGCAAAGGCAGTGTTTGAAGCACTATACAACACCAACAGTGTCGCTGTGAAGCCTGAGATGATCGAGCGTTATGGTATCGTAGTTGGTAGAGAAATGCCACAGAACTTTGAGCTGTGAGGTGAGCGAGGATGGCAAAACTTGCTTTGATTAGGATAAGGGGCAGAGTGAATGTTAAGAGACCCGTAAAAGACACCCTTGCAATGCTGAGACTCCACAAGGTAAACCACCTTGTGATCGTTGACGACACCCCAACTTACAAGGGAATGATACAAAAGGTAAAAGATTACATCACTTGGGGAGAAATAAACGCTGAAACCCTAGCAAAGCTCATAGAGAAGAGGGGAAGATTGCCTGGGAACAAGAGAGTTACAGAGGAGTACGTCCAAGAAAAGCTTGGCATGAGCATCAAAGAATTTGCTGAAAAAGTGATCAACGGAGAAATGAAGCTCAACGATCTACCAGGACTAAAGCCAGTATTTAGACTTCACCCAGCAAGAGGTGGCATTAGGAGCAAGAAGAGAACCTTCAAAGAGGGTGGAGCTTTAGGCTATAGGGGAGAGGCTATTAACGAGCTTATAGAGAGAATGCTGTGAGGTGCGCGAGATGATTAGGAGAAAGAAAAAAGTGAGAAAGCTTCGCGGTTCCCACACTCATGGATGGGGATGCAAAAAGAAGCACCGTGGTGGAGGACACAAGGGCGGTAGAGGTATGGCTGGAACAGGAAAGAGGAAGAAGACAAAATGGACATGGGTCATCAAATATGCTCCTGATCACTTAGGCAAAAGGGGTTTCAAGAGGCCTGTGGAAGTTCAAAGAGAGATAACTGCAGTGAACCTCAAATTCATTGACGAGCACCTTGACGAGCTCATGCAGCTTGGTATTGCCTACGAGGAAGAAGGAAGAATTATTGTCGATACCACTCAGTTTGCCGATAAGGTGCTTGGAACCGGGAAACTCACAAAACCACTTGTAATTAAAGCCAGAGCGTTCTCCCCCAAGGCTGAGGAGAAAATAATCCAAGCTGGGGGAGAAGCTCTGCTTGCTTGATTTTTTCTTTTTGAATAATTGCATTTGAGGTGTAATCCATGGGAGCAAGGGAAATAATTTACAAAATAGAGCATGCATTTCCAGAAATTGAAAGACCAAAAAGACATGTGCCTTTAAAGGAAAAATTTGCCTGGACAGGAGTCGCATTGTTATTGTATTTTATTATGGCACAGATACCTCTTTTTGGAATTCCCGGCCAAATACAGGACTACTTCCAGACTTTAAGAGTAGTTCTAGCGGGTAGAAACGGTAGTCTATTAACATTGGGAATAGGACCCATAGTTACCGCTGGAATTATAATGCAGCTTTTAGTCGGTTCAGAAATAATAAAGCTAGACCTTTCAAACCCCGAAGACAGGAGATTTTATCAGGCTCTGCAGAAGGTATTTGCAGTGTTCATGTGCTTCTTTGAGGCAGCTGTTTACGTATTTGCGGGAGCGTTTGGAAATCCCACATTGACAATCAAGGTACTCCTCATGCTTCAGCTCGCCTTTGGTGGAATAATGGTAATGATTATGGATGAGCTTGTGAGCAAGTGGGGAATTGGTAGCGGTATAAGTCTCTTTATTGCTGCGGGAGTCTCACAGACAATTGTTACTAGAGCTCTTAACCCATTAACAACAAATCAAGCTATAGACCCCTTAACAGGTGGTCCCGCCATAATAGGTGCTATTCCAGCCTTTATCCAGCACATAATTAAAGGTGATGTTACTGGAGCGTTATACAGAAGGGGTCTTCCAGACATGGTAAGTGTTTTGGCAACAATAGTTATCTTCTTGATAGTTGTTTACTTGGAAAGCATGAGAGTGGAGATCCCTCTCAGCTATGGAAGGGTAACTGTAAGAGGAAGATATCCAATAAGGTTCATGTATGTCAGCAACATTCCGATCATACTCACATTTGCCCTTTACGCGAACATCCAGCTCTGGGCTAGGCTTTTACAAAGACTCGGCCATCCAATTCTTGGAACTTTTGACGAAACTGGAGCGGCAGTCTCTGGGTTTGTAAGGTACGTCCTACCACCTAGAGACATATTCAGCGTTACAGCCGATCCGCTAAGGGCTTTGGTTTATGCCATATTGACCATAATGTTCTCCCTACTCTTTGGATTCCTATGGGTTGAGCTCACCGGACTTGATGCAAAGAGCATTGCGAGGCAACTGCAAAGAGCGGGATTGCAAATACCTGGCTTTAGAAGGGACCCAAGAATCTTGGAAAGGGTCCTGCAGAGATACATACCCTACGTTACATTCTGGGGAGCATTCACTTTGGCTGTTGTTGCGGTATTAGCAGACTTCCTTGGGGCACTAGGAACTGGAACTGGAATACTGCTTACAGTAGGTATCTTATACAGATTTTATGAAGAAATAGCAAGAGAGCAAGCCACCGAGATGTTCCCAGCACTGCGCAGGTTTTTCAGTTAGTTTCTTTTTTTTGTCATTCATTTTCTAAAAAACCTTATAAACCAATTTTTCTTTGTAGTCTCTGGAGTGCGAGTTTTGATCAGGGTGATAGAATATGCCATTTGTGGTGGTCATTACGGGAATCCCGGGGGTAGGAAAGAGCACAATCACAAAACTGGCCTTGAAAAGGACTCGAGCGAAATTTAGGGTAGTTAACTTTGGGGATATAATGTTCGAGGAAGCAGTCAAGGCGAAGCTAGTTACTCACAGAGACGAAATGAGGAGACTGAGCTTGAAGGTGCAGAGGGAATTGCAGCTTAAAGCCGCTCAGAGAATCCTTGAGATATCTAGAGAAGAACCCGTACTGCTCGATACTCATGCTACAATAAAAACGCCCTTGGGGTATATGCTCGGCTTTCCTAAGGAGGTAATTGAGGTTATAAACCCGAGATTTGTTGTTATAATAGAGGCAACGCCTAGTGAAATACTTGGGAGAAGACTAAGAGATCTGAAAAGAGATAGGGATGTTGAAACTGAGGAACAAATTCAGAGACATCAGGATTTAAATAGGGCTGCCGCAATAAGTTATGCAATGCATTCCAATGCACTTATAAAGATAATTGAAAATCATGAGGATAAAGGTCTGGAAGAGGCCGTTAATGAATTGGTAAAAATACTTGATCTGGCGGTGGAGGAAGATGCTTGAGGGAATATACCTGGCACTTGACAAAGTATTTGGTCCTTTAGTTACCAATGCTCACCCAATGTGGGTAGTAACAATTTCGGGAATTATACTTGGTGCCTTTTTCACATTAGTCAATCACATACTGATAGACCAAGAAAAAATGAAAAAACTACAAAAAATGAGCAGAGAATTTCAGAAGGAGTGGAAAGAGGCTCAAAAAGCAAAAGATGAGAAGAAATTAAGAAAGCTTCAACAAAAGCAGCTGGAACTTTTAAAGCTTCAAAATGAAGTTATGAAAGACTCAATGTTTAAACCAATGCTCTTTACAATGCCGATATTCTTCATATTCTTCGGGTGGATGAGAAGGTGGTATGTTGAAACGGCAATCGTGAAGTCACCGTTCAACTTTTTCCTCTTTGACTGGTTCCACAGGTTTTACCACTCTTCCCTCCAAGCCAACGAGCTGGGCTATATCGGATGGTACATCCTAACATCAATGATTGTCGGGCAGGTTTTAAGAAAGCTCTTGGACTCATATTAGTTAAATTTAAAAATGCTGCACAAAAAAGCTAAGCGGGGTGAGAAATATGAAACCAATGTACAGGTCAAGATCATGGAGAAGAAAGTACGTTAGAACTCCGGGTGGAAGGACTGTAATACACTTTGAAAAGAAGAAGCCAAAAATAGCACACTGTGCAATGTGCGGAAGACCACTAAACGGAATCCCAAGGGGAAGATCAAGTGAGTTAAGAAAGCTCCCCAAGACTAAGAAGAGACCCGAGAGGCCTATGCCACACCTCTGCCCAAGCTGCATGCGCAGAGTCATGAAGGCTCAGGTAAGGGCTGCACTCTAACCTTGGACGAAAGGGATGTACCATGCCTAAGGGATGTCTAGTGATCACAGTGAGCGGATTGGCAGGAAGTGGCACCACAACTCTCTGCAGGAATCTAGCTAAACACTACGGCTTTAAGCACGTTTATGCCGGTTTAATATTTCGACAAATGGCAAAAGAGATGGGAATGTCTCTCCAAGAATTCCAGAAATATGCTGAAATGCACCCAGAAATAGACAGGGAAGTTGATAGAAGACAAGTAGAAGCGGCAAAAGAATGCAACGTAGTTATTGAGGGTCGTTTGGCTGGATGGATGGTAAAAAATGCCGATTTAAAGATATGGCTTGATGCACCGATTCAAGTAAGGGCTCAGCGTGTAGCAAAGAGAGAGGGCATAAGTGTTGAGGAGGCATTCATGCAGATTGCCGAGAGGGAAATGCAAAATAGGAAAAGGTATTTAAACCTATACGGGATTGACATTAACGATCTCTCAGTTTATGATTTGGTTATTAACACTGCCAATTGGGGTCCCGATGGGGTCTTCGCCATTGTGAAGGCCGCCATCGACCACCTGTACCCCGATGGCGACACGGGGAAATAAAAAAGATGGAGGTGGGATGAATGCCAGCGATTGATGTTGGAAGGCTAGCCGTTGTTATTGCCGGAAGAAGGGCTGGACAAAAGGTAGTTGTTGTTGACATAATCGACAAGAACTTCGTCCTCGTTACCGGCGCTGGATTAAACAAGGTGAAGAGAAGAAGAATGAACATCAAGCACCTTGAGCCTCTCCCAGAGAAGGTTAACATTGAGAGAGGCGCCGACGACGAGGCTGTTAAGCAAGCTTTGGAAAAAGCGGGAATAAGTTTAGAGTGAAATTTTTGTTTTTCTTTTTATTATATATTGCTCTGAATATTTTTTTGTTTATGTGTTGAGTTCTTAGGAATTACTACTAACACTCTAAAAGTTTTCATACTTTCTTGATTTTGAAAAAAGAAGTCTTTAGAGAATTACTTTATTTTGAGAGAAAAAAAACCATTAGATGTGAACTAAAAGTTTAAGGGGCGTGTTTAGTTTCACCCCCTGTTATTTAAACAGTATTTGACTCTGAGGAGGATTTTCAGACCATAACACATTACCCCAAGCAGGATTCGGGTTACAGTAGTCTTTTTCAGAAAACAGGGGATCCTACTGCCAAACC